>DASTEU010000220.1:0-28176 GCA_035709325.1 Candidatus Limnocylindrales bacterium
CTGATGAAGCGTCTGATCTTCGTGCGCGACACGACGCTCTTCACCCTGCCGCAGGGCCTCAATGCGCTCCGCGCCGCGTTCAACCCGCAGACCGGCGGCCAGGGCGAGTTCCACCTCCTGATGGCGGCCAGCGTGGTCGTCACGCTGCCGATGATCATCGTGTTCTTCCTCGCGCAGCGCTACTTCATCGAGGGGATCGCGACGACCGGGACCAAGGGCTGACTCGTCGCGGGGGGCGCCGCGCGACGCGGTCCTGTGTCAGCCCCGCGGCGGCGCGGTGGAGCCGCGAACGAGAAGCGTCGGCTGGAGGCGGACCTCGACCGGCTCGTCCGGATGGGAGCCGGCCATCCGGGCCAGCAGGAGGTCGGCCGCCTCACGCCCGATCTCGAGCGTCGGCTGGGCGACCGCCGTGATGCCCGGCTGGAAGATCGACATCCACGGGATGTCGTCAAAGGCGACGAGCGAGACGTCGGCCGGGATCGACAGGCCGCGCCGCTGGAGCTCGGCGACCGCGTCCTCCGCCATCAGGTTGTTCGTGGCGAAGATCGCCGTGACGTCGGGTGCCCGGTCGAGCAGCCGCCGGGCCAGGTGTTCGGCCTCGGTCGGGTGGCCGCTGCCGGCTTCGGTGAGCGCCTCGTCGAACGGGATCCCGGCCTTGGCCAGGGCCGCCCGGTAGCCGGCGAGGCGCTCCGGCCCTGTGGTCCAGCTCATCTCGCCAAGGAGCAGGCCGATCCGGCGGTGGCCGAGTTCGATCAGATGGCTCGTCGCCGCCTCGGCGCCGGCCGCGTTCTCGATGACGACCGCGTCGCAGTCGCCGACGGCCATCCGGCGGTCGATCTCGACGACCGGGACGCCGAGCCCGATGAGGCGCTGAGCGATCGGGGAGACCGGGGCGACGATTACGCCGGCGACCCGCGAGCCGGTGAAGAGGTTCGCGGCGGCCAGCTCCTCCTCCGCCAGCCCGTCGCTGTTGGCGAGGATGATGTGGTAGCCGTGTGAGCGGAGCCGTTGTTCGACGGCGGTCGCGACGTCCGCGTAGAACGGGTTCCGCAGGTCGGAGATCAGGACGCCGATCGCCCGGCTCGTCCGGTGTCGCAGGCTCCGGGCGACCGTGTCCGGCACGTAGCCGATTCGTTCGGCAGCGATCCGGACCCGCTCCCGGACCGGCGCTGCGACGTAGCCCGCGCCGGTCACCGCCCGCGACGCGGTCGAACGCGAGACACCCGCCTCGCGGGCCAGATCGGTGATCGTCGGGCGCCGTCCCGTCATCGGCCCGATCGCCTCAGCCCGCCGTCGTCCGGGCCGGCAGGCCCTGGGCCTGCCGGTAGTCGGCCCAGGTCCGGCGGAGCATCGCGTAGTCGCGCTCCTCGAACGCCTCGCCGGTCAGGTCGAGCGCCGTCGCGTAGTAGAGCGCCGGCACGCCGAGCGTCGGCTTCACCTCCGCGTAGGCCCGCCAGCCGGCGAGATCGGGCGCGCACCAGTCGTCGGTGTCGACGAGGTGGCCGGGACACGCGGCCCGGACGACCGCCGCCCGATAACGCATCTGGGGCACGACGTCGACGCGTGGACCCGGATCGTCGAGGCGGAGCGTGTCGTTCAATCGGATCATGTCCACGGCGGAAGCGACGAGCGAATTCGGCGTGTGTCCAACGAGCAGCGCCTCCGGCTTGATGCGACGCGCCTCGTCGGCAACCGTGTCGAGGAGGCGGCGGAGAAGATCGACCCCCCACGCCCCTCCATGATGCTCCGTCGCGACCCCGCTCGGAGTGCGTGCCGTGAAGTCGATCTTGAGCCCGTCGGCGTCGAGCTGGTCGGGGGCGAGCATCCGGCGGATCGCCCGACGAACGGCGGCCTCGCCGTCGGGATGGGTCGGGTCGATGCCGAGCGGCGTCCCGGCCGTCGAGCGGACCGAGCACTCGGCGGGCAGCCCCTCCGGATCCCAGGCCTTGTACCAGAGCAACACGTGCTGGTCGCGTTCGCGACGCCGGGCGATCCAGCCGCGGAGGTCCGGCCACCTCGTCACGTCCGGCTCGCAGGTCCCGTAGGCGCTCATCCACTTGTCGTCGACGACGATCGTGCCGGGAACGACCCCGCGGGCCTCGAGGTGCCCGAGGAAGGCGTCGTAGTTGACCATGGTCGAGTAGGTCGGGCCGGCCCCGAACGACTCCCCAGCCGCGCGGGCCATCGCGCACTGCGCACCCCAGCCACAGAAGATCGGCTCGCGCCACCAGTCCGGGCCGCGGCGGGGCTCGGCACGCGCCGGAGCTCCGGCGGGACTCCGCTCCCGCCGGACGGGACTCCGCTCGCGCTGCGCGGCGATCGCCGCGTACGGGTCGTCCGCCCGGCCGATCGCGATCCGCGGCGAGCTCCACGCGCCGGCGACCGGGGTCTTGCCTTCGTAGTCGAGGACGAAGCCGAAGCCGCGGTCCACGGCCCGGTAGCCGAACCCGGTGAAGCCGGCCTCGCCCGCCACCTCGAGCCCGAACGTCAGCCAGGGCCCGGCCGGCATGGTCGTCGGCGACGCCGGAGCCGACCGGCTGGCGGCGTAGAGGAACGGCGCCGGGGTGAAGAACCAGTTGCCGCGCCCCGGCTCGGAGCCCGACACGACACCGATCAGCGCCGACTCCGACGCCGGCTTCAGGATCCGCGCCGGATGCGTCGGCGAGGAGCAGAAGAGGGTCTCGAACCAGGCGCCGCTCATGAGCGTTCCCGTCGTCCGGGCCAGGACGGCCCGTCCGCTGAGGATCGAGACCTCCGTCGGCCGGCCCGTGCCCTCGACCTCGGCGTGGACGACCGGCCCGGTGTCGTCCGCCTCGATGACGAGCCGTCGCGCCACCCAGCGGCTGCTCGCGAGCGTCCACGTCAGGCGAACCCGGCGCTCACCGAGCGGCTCGAACGCCGGTCCGGCCACGGCCAGCGTCTCGTCGGGACCGTCGATCGTGTCGACCGAGGTGAGCAGGCGCAGCTCGGCCCAGCGCTCGCCGGCGACGTCGTCGAGGACCGCGACCCCGGTACCGACCACGCCCGCCAGGCGATACCAGCTGCCCGTCACCGACCAGGCGTCGCCGTGGCGCTCGACCTTCATCGGACGGTCACGAGCGCCTCGGCCTGCTGGCCGAAACGGACGCCGCCGACGGTCAGGTCGGCCGCGATCCGAGCCCGCCGAACCGGCCCGTCGCCGGCCCGCAGCCGGAACGCGAGCCGGGCCTCGCCGGCCGCTGCGATCCGCTCCCGGCGGACCGCCGGTTCGGCCGCCCAGCCGGCCGGCACCACGAGGCACACGTCCGCGTCCTCGATCCGCCCGAACGGGTTGTGCACGACGACCTCGAGCGAGAGCGACGCGCCCGGCGCCACGTCCGACCGGTAGGGCTCGATCCGGGCGCCGAAGCCGCCGGCCCCGAAATCGACCGAGTCGAGCGGCAGCAGCTCGCGATGGAGTCGGGCCAGCTCGGTCCCCGCCTCGAGCAGGTGATCGAGGTAGTCGTCGGTCACCGGCCGCGGCAGCCAGTGGCCGCTGATCAACAGGTCCGGCCGCAGGCGGCGGTAGAGCTCGGCGCTGTCACGGAAGTCGTCGAACCGGAACCCGTTGCGGTACTGGTAGTTAAGCAACTCGGGCCGCTCGCCGGCCACCCATCGTCCGTCCTGCTGGTCGCCGGTCGCCACGACCCGCCGGCCGTCGACCTCGAACTCGATCGCCGCGGCGAACAGGGTGTGGCCGGGCAGCGGGTGGACCGTGATCTCGTACTCCTGCCAGCGAACGGTCTCGCCGAACGCGAGCCGCCGGTCGACCGGGATCGGGTCGTACCACAGGCACGGCAGGTCGAAGCGACGCGGCGCCTCGAGCATCGGGACCATGTTCTCCGCCGCCCAGACCTGGGTCCCCTCGACGTCGCGGAGCAGGTTGAAGCCTGCGACGTGGTCGTCGTGGTAGTGGGTCGGGATGGCCACCTCGACGCGATCGACGCCGTGATCGCGTTTGAGGGCCGGGATCGTCTCGAGCCACGGTCGTCGGGACGACCGGTCCGTCCCCGCCGGGAGGCCGGTCGTGAAGTCGTAACCGAAGTCGATCAGGAGTGCCGCACCCGAATCGGACAGCAGGGCGTACGAGTTCGAGACGCTCGTCCGGTTGCGCAGCAGATGGCGCGAGATCTCGAGATAGGGTCGGGCCCGCAGCGACGCGAGCTGCCACTCGGGGCTGCGCAGGTCGATGAGGGCCTGGAGCCGGTCGTTGAGGAGCTCGATCGCCTCGGCCGGACGATCGATCGGCTCGCCGTGGGCCGGAAGGAGCCGATCCGGCTCGCGATCGAGCAGGTCGAGCCCCGAAAGGATCGTCGAGCCGAGACCTTCGATCCCGGTGTAGGTCCACTGCGTCGCGGCGAGCGACCAGACCTTGCCGGGGGCGGCGATGAGGTCGCCGGTGAAGGCGAGCCTCCGACCGTCGGTCTCCAGGAGGTAGCTGACCGAGCCGGGCGTGTGGCCCGGGGTCGGCAGGGCGAGGACGTCGATCCCGCCGTAGCGCTGGGTCCGGTACTCGGCGACGTGGCCGTCGACGGGCACGGACTCGAGGATCGTGAACCGGTCCTCGCGCAGGTCGTAGATGTTGTCGAGCGGCCGCATCTGCCAGTGGTCGTCGGCAGCCGCGATGAGGTCTCGCTCCGTCGGCGGCGTCCAGATGCGGATGCCGGCCTCGCGGGCCCGGGCCAGGCCCTGCGTGACGTCGCGGTGGTAGTGGGTCAGGAGGAGGTCGCTGACGCGGTCGACACCGAAGTCGGCGAGATGGTCGAGGACGTCGCCGCTGCCGAAGTCGATGAGGATCGCGCTGCGTTCGTGACGGACGAGATAGACGTTGACGGTGTCGTCGATCCTGAAGACGTTCGATTCCAGTTGCACGAACGCAGAGTCTAGCGACCGGTTCGGGCCTAGAGCGCCGCCATACCGGCGCCGGGCGTGCCGAGGCGCCGCCGACCGACGGGTCAGGCGGCCGCGATATGCGGATTCAGGCGGACCAGAAGCGCTCCCAGGCGTCGGGATCGCCGGGAATCTCGACGACCCGCCCGAGTCGCCCGCCGGAGAGCTCGAAGACGATCAGCGTGGGCTGGTCGAGGCGCTGCTCCTTGCGGACCGCCGTCGTCCGCAGGTGGGCCTGGACGACGGGCCCGCCGCTCGCCTCCAGCGCGATCAGGTGCTGGCGGAACGTGCCGCGTGACTCGCGTCCGAGGCGACGATGGTAGTCGAAGACCGCGTCGGCTCCCTCCCAGACGCCGGCCATCGGACCGCGCGCGTCGACCATCCAGCTGATCTCGTCGGACCAGGTCCGGCTGGCGCGGTCGGCCTGACCGCTCCGGTAGAGGCCGATCGAGTCCCGAACGAGCTGGACCCACGGGTCGCGCGGCCGAGCGCGCTCGATGTCGGCGCCCACGTCGAGCGGCCACCGGGCGATCGTCGGGACCGGCCCCCCGGGGTCGCCCCGCCGCCGCCGGTGGACGGTCGTTCGCCGTTCCTGGCCGCGCTCCACCACCTGTTCCCCCAGCTCCACCGTCGCCTCCCTCGCGTCCGCCGCGGTCGTCTCCAGCCATCGCCCAGCCTGCGCCAGGGCAACGGCGGCCGGCGATCCCCCGAGGCGGTGGGACGTTGCACTCTCGTTGCGGCAGCCGCGCGGCCGAAGGGGCGGCTGCCGGTCAGCGGGCGGAGGTGGCGGCGGCGGACCGCGATCGGTTGCAGGCATCCCGCCAGGCAAGCCACGCACGGCCGGCCTCGACCGGCCAGTCGGGCCCGCCGAAGCCGAGGGTGAACTGGGAGAAGCCCATCCCGACGTACGTTTCGGCATCCTCGGCGAGGAAGCGCTCCAGATCGTCGGGCTGGACGCCGACACCCCACTCGATCTCGGTCGGGTCCCGGCCGACCATCCCACACCAGCGGAGGAGTGCGGCGACCTTCGGCTCCAGCTCGGCCGGCCGGTCCGGGAAGAACGCGTGCCAGCCGTCGGCATGTTCGGCGACGAGGCGGAGCGTCCGCCGCTCACCGACGCCGGCGATGAGCAGCGGCGGCCGGCGGACGGGCGGCGGGTTCAGCCGGTCGAGCCGTTGCTGGAGTGCCCGGATCGACTCACCGAGATGGGCGATCCGGGTCCCGAACGTGCCGTACTCGAATCCATACTCCTCGTAGTCGCGCCGGTTCCATCCCGCACCGAGGCCGAGGACGAGCCGGCCGCCGCTGATCCGGTCGACGGTCCGGGCCATGTCGGCGAGCAGGTGCGGATTGCGGTACGACGTGCAGCTGACGAGCGGCCCGATCTCGACCCGGCTCGTCGCCTCGGCCCAGGCGGCGAGGACCGTCCAGCACTCGAGGTGCGGGCCGTCCGGGTCGCCGTCGAGCGGGAAGAAGTGGTCCCAGTTGTAGACGAGGTCGTAGCCCAGCACCTCGGCGCGGATCGCCGCGTCGCGGATAGCCGGGTAGTCGCCGTGCTGGGGATGGAGCTGGGCCGCGATGCGAATGGGTCTCATGCCCAGATCCTGAACCTTGACCCAAGGTCAAGGTCAAGCGGTAGACTCCGCGAGATGTTCACGATCGGCCCCTTCGCCCGACTCGCCGGCGTCTCGCCGAAGATGCTTCGCTCGTACGACGCGCTGGGGCTGTTCCGGCCGGTCTGGCTCGACCGCACGACCGGCTATCGCTACTACTCCCCGGCCCAGCTGCCGGAGCTGCGCCGGATCGCGGCGTTGCGCGACGTCGGGATCGGACTCGCCGAGATCGGCCGACTCGTGGCCGGCGGAGGCGACCTGCGGGCCGCGCTCGAGCGCCGGCGCGCCGAGCTCGAGGTAGAGCGGGCCGAGATCGACCGGCGCCTGGCCGCGCTCGACATCCACGTCCGGCACACAGCCGGCGGGGCGTTCGACCCAGCCGCCGGGCCGTTCGACCCGGCCGCCGGGCCGTTCGACGCTGCCGGCGGCGCGGGGGACGGCTCGGGCGGCGGCCTGGACGTCGTGGTCCGCCCGATCGGGCCGGAGCTCGTCGCCAGCCGCGAGGTCGGCGAGGCCGAGGACGACGCCGACGCCTTCTCGGAGCTCGAGACCTACGTTCGCGATCGCGGTCGTCGGGCCCGCCGCCCGCCGGGCGCACTCGTGGACGAAGGGTCGATCTGGACGATCTACGTCCCGCTGAGCGGCCCGGTTCCACCGAGCGGACGGATCGACGTCCGGCGCCTGCCGGCGTGCCGCGCCGCGACGCTCCTCGTCCGCGGCCCGTACGGGGGCATCGTCGGCGCTCGGGCGACGCTCGAGGCCTGGGTTGCGGCGGCGGGTCTCCGATCGGCGGCCCCGCTCCGGATCGTCTATCTCCAGTTCGGGGCCGAGCGGGCGCTGCGGATCCCGCCCGGCTATGTCGTCGAGCGGGCCACGGACTACGTCACGGAGCTTCAGCTGCCGGTGGCGTGACCGTTCAGCGCAGCTCGAGCGTGGTCACGGCGAACGCGAACCGGCAGGTCGGCGTCGGGTGGAGTGGCTCGTCGAGGCCCGTCTCCTGGCAGGCGGCCGCCTCGGGGTGATCGAACGTGCCTGTGACGTTCGCGATCGATCCGCCGGCAATCGAGCCCGCGACGCCGGCCGACGGCTCGAGGTGGAGGATCAGCCATTCCTCGACGTCGAACGGCGCCGCGGTGAGCGCCGGATCGACGAGGAGGACCGGCTCCGGCCCGTCCACCCCGAGCCACGCGGGCTCGGTCTGAGGCCCGTCCCAGTCGCAGTTGCAGGGCACGACCCGGACCTCGAGGCTGATCGGCACGCCGGAGAAGCAGGCAAGGGCCGTACCAGGTGGGAGGGCGACGAGCTCCGCCACCGAGGCGGGCCGGGGCGGACAGGGGGCATCCGCCGGGCCGATCCACGCCTCGCCCTCCCGGCTCGCGGCGGCGATCCAGCCGAAGCCGCCGAGGACCTCGAACGAGAGCGGCACGACCTGGTACCACTCGTAGCCGGACGCGACCGCTGGGCCGTCGAGGACGAAGAGGGCCGTGCCGGTCGGGAGAACCGGCTCGTAGAGGATCGAGTCGTCGGCGATGCGAGGCTCGGAGCGGACGCGGACCCGATCGACGATCGTCACGACGACCGAGTTCGGGAGCACGTCTCCCTCGACGCCGGCCGAGGCAGAGGCAGAGGCCGCCGCGGAGCCGTCCGGTCCACCCGAAGCCGGGACGGCCGATGGGACTGCAGCGTCCGCCGAGGCGGAAGCCGGCGGCGTGGCCTCGGCGATCGCCCCGCTCCTGATCGACGGCGTACCGCAGGCGACGACGAGGCAGAGAAGCAGGCCGGCGAGGGCGGGTGCGGGCCTGTTGAGCTGCATCCTGGTTCGGGCTCCCCTCTGCGACCGGTCCGAAGCGGCTGGATCGTACGACCGTGACGCACGGGGGGCGTCTCTGTTACGGCTCGGCGATCCGGCCGTCGCCTTTCGCGTTCGCCGGTGCCTACGCGCCGGGCGCGGGCGCCCCTTCGGGAGCCCCATCGGCCGCCGCGTCCGCGCCGCTGCCCCGCAGGTAGCCGACGAGGCCGGTCCGCGGCGACAGCAGCAGGACCGCCAGGAAGATCGCCGTCTGGACGAGGACGATCGTGGCCCCGGACGCCGCGTCGAGCCAGAACGAGAGGTAAAGCCCGGCGATCGAGGAGGCGACGCCGACGACGATCGCGACCTGCATCAGGCGGCCGAAACGCGCCGTCAGGAGCTGGGCGGTCGCGGCCGGCGTCACGAGCATCGCGACGACGAGGATGATCCCGACCGCCTGGAGGCTGACGACGATCGCCAGGCTGACGAGCGCGAGCAGCAGGTACTCGAGGCGCCCGACCGGGATTCCCGACGCGGCCGCGCCGAGCGGGTCGAACGTGGCGTAGAGGAACTGCTTCCAGAGCAGGGCGATGACCGCCAGGACGAGCGCCCCGAGGACGACGAGTGCGACGAGATCCGACGCGCTGATCGCGAGGATGTTGCCGAAGAGGAAGCTGAAGAGGTCGGCGACGTAGCCGCTGATCGTGCTGAACATGAAGACGCCGAGGGCGAAGGTGCCGGCGAAGAGCACGCCGATCGCGGTGTCCATCCGCAGGAATCCGCGGCGGCTGACGAAGCCGATCGCGAGCGCGGTGCTCACGGCCGCGATCGCTGCGCCCAGGTAGAAGGGCACCTGGAGGATGAACGCTGCGACGACGCCCGGGAAGGCCGCGTGGCTGATCCCGTCGCCGATGAAGCTGATCCCCTTGAGGACGACGTACGTCCCGACGACCGCGCAGATCACGCCGACCAGCGTCGATGCGATGAGAGCGCGGATGAAGAACTCGTAGGCCAGGGGCCCGAGGATCGCGTCGATCATCGGCCCGGCCCGTCGTGGTAGTGCTGCTCGCCCCGGCCCGCCGGCTGGTCGTGGTGGTGGGCGTCGTCGAGGCCGATCGTCGCCCCGTCGAGGACGAGCAGGTGCCCGCCGTACGTCCGCGACAGCAGGTTGCGATCGAGGACGAGCGACGACGGGCCGTGGGCGATGACGGTCCGGTTGATCGCGACGACCCGCTGAAAGCGTTCCGCGGCGCACATGAGGTCGTGGGTCGTCGCGACGACGGTCCGGCCGGCCCGGGCCTGCGCCTCGAGGATGTCCATGATGTCCTCCTGGGTCGTCGCGTCGATGCCGGTGACCGGCTCGTCGAGGAGGAACAGGTCGGGTTCGGCGGCGAGGGCCCGGGCGAGGAAGACCCGCCGCCGCTGGCCGCCGGACAATCGGCCGATCTGGCGGTCGCCGAACGCGGCCATGCCGACGAGCTCGAGCGAGCTGCGCACCAGGTCGCGGTCGGCCTTCGATGGGCGGGCCAGGAGCGGCATGCGAACGTAGCGGCCCATCGAGACGACGTCGTTCACGCTGACCGGGAACTGCCAGTCAACGAGCTCGGCCTGGGGGACGTAGGCGATCCGGCGCGCCTCCTCGCCCGGCGCCCCGCCGAGCACGACGGCCGAGCCGGTTCGCGGCGGCAGCAGCCCCGCGATCACCTTGAGGAGTGTGCTCTTGCCGGCCCCGTTCGGCCCGACGATCGAGGTCAGCGTCCCGGCCTCGATCTCGAGGTCGACGTCGTGCAGGACGATCTGGCCGTCGTAGCCGGCGCTGACGTCGCGGAGCGAGATCGCGCTCGGCGCCGCGCCCATGGCATTCACTCCGGCCGCCCCGGCCGCTCCGGCTGCGACGGTGCCGGCCGCCCCGGCCCCCGTCACGGCGTCGTTCCCAGCGCCGCGACGGTCCGCTCCGTGTTCCATCGCATCATCCCTTCGTACGTGTCCACCGGCGGGTCCCCGAGCGAATCGTTGTAGATGTCGCGGACGACCGCGACGCCGGCCTCGGCGGCGACCGTTTCGGCGAGATCCGGACTGAACTGCGCCTCGGTGAAGACCGCCCTGGCACCGGAGGACCGGATCGCCTCCACGAGTGTTGCGATCTCGCCGGCGCTGGGATCCTGGCCGGGCGCCTCGACGATGACCCCGACGATCTCGAGACCGTAGGCCGCGGCGAAGTAGCCGAACGCCTCGTGGAACGACACGATCCGCCGGTTGGCCTGCGGGATCGAGGCGATCGCCGACCGGATCTCCTCGTCGAGCGTCGACAGCCGGGCATCGTAGGCGGCCTGGCCCGATCGGTATGCCCCGGCGTCGTCCGGGTCGGCGGCGGTCAGGGCATCGGCGATCCGGGCGGCGTACCGGCGGGCGTGGGCGACGTCGAGCCAGAGATGGGGATTGATCGCCTCGTCGGCATGGTCGTCACCCGCCGGCCCCGCCTCGTCGTGGGCGCCGCTCTGGAGGTAGTCGACGCCGTCGAGCCCCTCGCCCAGCTCGACGATCGGCGCGCCAGAGCCGGCGTCGGTCACGAGCCGGCCGAGCCAGTCGTCGAGGCCGAGCCCGTTGAGCACGACGAGGTCGGCTTCGGCGATCGTCACGACGTCGGAGGGGCTGGGATCGAACGTATGAACCTCGCCGCCCTTCGGGACGAGGCTCGCGACCGAGACCCTGGTCCCGCCGACCTGGGCGACGAGGTCGGCCAGGACCGTCGTCGTCGCGACGACGCGCAGCGCGCCGGGTTCGGGACTCGCGGGCGGCGGCCCGGAGGAGCCCCCGCCGGCAGTCGAGCAGGCGGCGGCGAGCATCGTGACGGCGAGGCTGAGACTGAATCTCGTGATGGGGCGGAGCGCGCGGTTCATCGTCGATGCCTCGTTCAGGCCGTCGCCCGGACCGGACCGGACTCGCTCGCGAGGCAGGCGGGGCAGAGGCCGAAGAGCTCGAGGCGGTGGTCGTCGACGCGATAGCCGGTCCGCTCGGCGACGTCGCGGACGAGGGCCAGCAGGCCGGCGTCGCGGATCTCGCTCGAGCGGCCGCATCGCGAGCAGACGACGTGGTGGTGATGGGCCCGCTCGCAGCCAACCCAGGCGTGTTCACCGGAGGGCAGGTCGATCCGCTCGACGATCTTGAGCCGCTCGAGCGCCTCGAGCGTCCGGAAGACCGTCGCCCGCCCGACCCCCAGGCGGCGGGCCCGCGTCGCCGCCACGAGCTCGGCCGCGGTGAAGTGGCCGGGCTGCTCGACGATCAGCTCGGCGAGCGCTCGGCGCGGCTCGGTCAGCCGGAAGCCGGCGTTCTCGAGCGCGGCCAGGATCGGTGTCGGATCGCCCATCCCGGCAGCCTATCACATATGAGACTGTGTCTCAATAGCTTGAAGCGTGGCGGCTCACGCGCCGCCGCGTGCCGTGCCGGAGAGCCCCATCCGGACGGCCGCGATCAGGAGCGCCGCGGTGCCGCCGACCGCGATCGCCAGGGCGACGGCGCCGACCTGGACGAGCAACCCCCCGCTCGTCGGCAACCCGACGGCGATCCCCGCGACCCCGGCGTTGGCCAGGACGAGCCGCGCCGTGGCCGCCGAGCCGAGCAGCTGTCGCTGGCGGGCGTGCGTCGCGGGATCGCCCGGGCCGACCGCCGGCAGGAGGTGGGTCGCCGAGGCGAGGACGGCGAGGGCCATCCAGCCCGCGACCAGCGGGCCGGCCACGGCTTCGGTCGACCAGCTCGCCGGATCGGCGCCGAATGCGAACACGCGGCCCGCAGCGATCGCGACGCCGGCCTCGAACCAGGCGATCGCCGAGATCAGGCCGCCCATGGCGAAGCGATGCCAGCCCGGATCGGTCGTCCAGCGGCCTCGCCTCGCCCACGTCCGCCAGGCGTAGACCGCGAGCGCCGCCGCGCCCGCCACCACCGTCACGGCGCCGATTCGAGCGACGAGACCCGAGTCGAGGACGATGCCGGCCGCCACGACGGGTGGGCCGAGGGCCAGCCCGCCGACCGTGAGCCGGGCGCTCGGCCGGACCACGATCCGGGCGCCGACGACCGTCGGGAAGAAGTGGAGGAGCGTCGTCGCGATCACGAGCGAGACGAACCCCGCGAGGTTGAGCCAGGCGTGGGCCGGCTTGATCCGGAGCCAGCCGTCCACGAGCGGCGGCCAGCCGGCGGCGAACAGGGTCGCGATCGTCGCCCCGAGCGCGACCTCTCCGAGGGCGACGACGTACGCTCGGGTCACGAGCCCGCGACTCGGGCCGAGCGCCCGGCCGAGCGGCCGCAGGCCGGCGGTCGCGGTCAGCAGAACGCCGCCGACGAAGGCCGAGCCGCCGGCGACCGTGAGCCCCGGGATGCCACCGACGAACCCGATCGCGACGGCGACGGCACCGGAGGCGATCGCGGCGACCGCCGCAGTCCGCAGCCGCGCGTCGCTGGGCGGTGCGGCGGCAAATGCGGCGACGAAGAACGGCAGGACGCCCGCGATCGCCGTCGAGGCTCCGCCGGCCAGGGCGAGGTGGAGGGGCAGCCAGAGGCCCAACCGGCTCGGGGCCGGCATCGCCAGGGTGAGAAGCGCGGCGATCAGGAACGCCACGGCCACGACGATCGCGCCGAGCGCGACGAGGCGGTCCCGGGAGCGGTCGATGGGCGGGGCGCGACGGCGAAGCGCGGCGGGGTCGATCACGGGACCTTCAGGCTACCCGGGTCGGCCCCACCGCGGCGGCGCCGGATCAGGCCCGGGCGGCCTCCACCTTCTCCATCCAGCGGGCCGCCTCGGCCGGCATCTCGGACAGGATGACGAAGCCGCCGAAGAGCAGCGTCCCGTCGATCGTCAGCTCCGGCGCGTCGATCGGGCGGTCGGCGGTGGGCCGCCCGTCGGTCATGCCGCCGAGACCACGCGCGGTCGTCGTGACCCGCCACGTCTCGGGAACGAGAATCTGGCCGCCGCCGAAGATCGCGCGGACCCGGAGATGGGCGCCCGCCGGGTCGAGGGTCGCCTCGCGCAGGTCGAGGGCGCCGCCGCCGTACCAGCAGTCGAGCGTGCCGCCGCGGAAGGCGCCGGCCCGGCTGCGGAAGGCGAGCGGCCCGAAGATCGCGACGGCGACGATCTCGTCGGCCGTCGGATCGGTCGTCTCGGTGGCGACGAGCTTGCCGCGCATCGAGATCGCAGCGATCGCCCCGACGATCATCGTCAGGGTCAGCCCGCCGAAGAGCAGGCCGAGGGCGCGTCGGGCGAATGTCAGCATTCCAGGTTCCTCCTTGTCGGTCTTCTCGGGCCGTCGCAGCACGGCCGGCCGGGCGAGATGGGGCCGACTCGAGGCGAACGACCGGCCTCGTTCGGCCAGCGGCCGGGCCCGTTCCGCCAGCGGCCGGGCCCGTTCGGCCAGCGGCCGGATCGTCGCCGCGACGCGATCCCGGGCGTCGATCGCGCGCCGCGGGAACTCGGCGTCGGCGATCGCCTCGCTGACCCGACGACGGGCGTCGACGGTTGAGGCGTGGATGGCGACACTCATCGAAAGGGTACCTCCGCTGGCGGGACCCGGCCAGCGTGGCGCCATTCAACGGTCCGAACAAGTGCCGTTGGCACCGAACCCGCGCAAACCCTCGCGGCGGGCTGGCGCACTGCGGTCGGGCGTCGTCCTCGGCTGCGGTGGGATCGCCACCGACCGGATCGATGAGGGGCTCGGCCGGCTCCGCCGCCGCCTTCGGGACCCGAGGCGGGCGGGCGCTCAGCCCGGCAGCGGCAGCGGGGGAGGTCCCTCGAGCGGCGGGAGGCCCAGCTTCGCGGCGAGGTAGGCGCCGTCGACGTGGGGTCCGAACAGCGTCGCGGAGGGCAGCTGGTGCTGCCAGGGCAGGCCGAGGAAGGACAAACCCGGGACATCGCTGACGCCTCGGCGCTGTCGGGGAAAGCCCATGTCGTCGATGATCGGCAGGTCGATCCACGAGTAGTCGAGCCGGTAGCCGGTCGTCCAGAGGACCGTCGCGACGCCGGCCGCGGCGAGGTCCAGCTCGTCGGGCGCTGGCGGCTCGTAGTCGACCGGCTCGCGGTCGTCTGGCGGCACGTCGATCCCGGCCCGCTCGATGTAGGTCTCGATCGGAGGTCGGAAGCGCTCGTCGAAGAATCGGTCGGCGACGGCGAGCTTCGCCGGCAGGTCCGGGGCGAGGATCAGCCGCTCGCCGTCGACTCGCTCGATCCGCCCGAGCAGGGTCATCCCCTCTTCCGCGAACTTGCGCAGGTTGGTCTCGTACCCTCCGCGGTGGCCCGACAGGTGCGGATTGCCGGCAAGTCGGGCCCGCGGATCGGGCAGTTGGTCGACCGTCGGAAAGCCGACGCCGAGGGCGGGTCCGCGGAGGAGGAGCGACGCCAGCCAGCCGAACACGTCGTGGCCGCGATACCGCCGCGGGACCCGGCCTGCCGAACCGACCGAGAGGAACACCCGCCGCCCGGCCTCGCGGAGCTCCTCGGCGATCTGGACGCCGGACTGGCCGCTGCCCACGACGAGCACGCCGCCCGGCGGGAGCGCCGCCTCGGTGCGGTATTCGTGGGAGTGTAGCTGGGTCACCCGGGCCGGTAGGTCGCGCGCGATCGGCGGGATCCACGGGACCTGGAAGCCACCGGTCGCGACGACGACCTGGTCGGCCGTGATCCGGCCCTGGTTCGTCTCGAGGGTGAAGCTGCCGTCGGTCCTTCGAGTCAGACGGCGCACCTCCGTGTCGAGGGCGACAGGCGCTCCGATCGTCGCGGCATACCGGGCGACGCGCGCCACGACCTCGTCCCGGGGCATGAAGCCATGGGGGTCGTCGCCGTCGTAGGGCTGGCCGGGGAACGAGGCGCACCAGTTCGGCGTGACGACCCGGAACGCGTTCCAGCGATCCTGCCAGCCGCCGCCGAGGCTCGATCGCCGTTCCAGCACGATGTGGTCGCGGCCGCCCCGGCCCAGGTACGAGCTCATGGTGAGCCCGGCCTGCCCGGCGCCGATCACCACCGTGTCGATCCGTGACGGGATGCCCATGTAACCCCTCCGATCCGGTCGCGCCACCCGATCATGCCCCGCCGCGGTCGTTTCGGGAAGCCCGGGACACGAACGCGCCGCCCGCCCGCGGGGGGGGGCGGGCGCCGCGGCTGGTGGCGGCAGGGCCGAGCGCGGCCCGACTCCTACAGCTCGATCCGCGACATCCGGCTGATTGCGATGCCGGCCAGGCCGGCCGTGATGAGCGCCCATGAGACGGGCGTGATCCACGAAACCTCCGCCCCCGACAGCGCCGCGGCCGGCCACGCCAACATCGACGTCGGCAGGAACGGCGAGATGTCGAACGGCAGGAGGCCCCCGAACATCGCCGGAAGGGCGAAGACCGCCAGGCCGATTGCGACGATCCCCGTCTGGGCCGGGACCACGACCCCGGCCGCGAGCCCGACGGTCGCGAAGAAGACGATCACCGCGGCGACGCCGATTGCCAGGCCCGCGAGCGCCTCGACCGGCGGCATGCCGTAAAGGCCGATCACGACACCGACCGTCACCGCGAGCGGGACCAGCCCGGCTGCCGCGACGAGGATCGCGCTCGACGAGGCCCATTTCGAGAGCCTGATCGAACGCCGGGTCACCGGCTTGGAGGCGACCCAGGCAAGGGTTCCGGCCTCGCGCTCGCGAACGATCAGGCTCGCGACAGCGAAGATCGTGGCAAGAACGAAGATCTGGCCCGACACCGCCGCAAAGAGGTTGTCGAGCGGCTCCTGCGAGCCGATCTGCGGCGGCGCCACGTCCGGCGGCAGGCTGGCCGCGATCGTGGCCGTGATCCAGCCGTTCGCGGCGGACAGGACCATGAAGGCGCTGACGACCGCGAAGACGATCCAGACCCGACGGCCGCGGACCCACTCGGTCGCGTCCTTGCGTAGCAGCGGCCGGAAGCCGGCCAGCCGGCCGAACGAGGTGGTTGCCGGTGCCGAAGCGGCGCCGGAGACGATCGAGGCGGTCATGCCGCACGCTCCTTGGTATCGACGAGGCGGAGGAAGACGTCCTCCAGCGCGAGACGGACGAGGCCGTTCTCGATGAGGGTCAGGTCGCGGTCGGCCGCGAACCGGGTGATGCCGCGCTGAACGCGCGACGCATCGTCGGGGTGGATCCGGATGACGTACGTCCGGACGTCGCCGT
Source organism: Candidatus Limnocylindrales bacterium (assembly GCA_035709325.1). Taxonomy (GTDB): domain Bacteria; phylum Chloroflexota; class Limnocylindria; order Limnocylindrales; family CSP1-4; genus CF-46. The sequence goes on from DASTEU010000220.1 coordinate 16,479, forward strand.
CGCGGCCGGTCGCCTCGACCGAGAGCGCCCCCGGCAGGGCCGCCAGGTCGGGTGCCGTGCCGTCGTCGGCGCCGCCGATCGCGACCCGGAGCTGGTCAAGGGTGAAGCTCGCGAGCAGGTCGGTCGTCGCCGACTCGCGGACGAGGCGGCCGCCATCGAGGATGGCGACACGATCGCTCACGCGCTGGACGTCGTCGAGGATGTGGGTCGAGTAGAACACGGTCGTCTCGCCCTTCAGCCGGGCCATGAGGTCGAGGACCTCGCGGCGGCCGATCGGGTCGAGGGCGCTGACCGGCTCGTCGAGCAGGAGGACCGATGGCCGGGTCACGAGCGCCTGGGCGATGCCCAGCCGCTGGCGCATCCCGCCCGAGTACGTGCTCGTCCGCCGACCCGCAGCGTCGGCCAGCCCGACCGTGGCGAGGATCCGGTCGATCCAGGCGCGATCGGTGGCCGAGGCGTCGGGCGCCAGCGAGGCGACGAACTCGAGGACTTCGCGCCCGGTCATCCAGTCGTAGAAGCGCGGCTCCTGGGCGAGGTAGCCGACGCCGTGTCGGTAGGCCTCGCCGGCTGCGAGCGGGATTCCCCCGACGCTGGCCGTCCCCGACGTCGGTCGGATGAGGCCGGCGAGGACCTTGAGGACGGTCGTCTTGCCCGCGCCGTTCGGGCCGAGGAAGCCGTAGATCGAGCCGGCCGGCACGTCGAGGTCGAGGCCGGTCACGGCCCGAACCTCACCGTAGTGCTTCGTGAGGCCGGCCGTCGTGATGGCCGATGAACTGGTCATGTGCTGGTCTCCGCGCTGGCGAGTCTCGGGCTGCTCGCACTGGAGACAGCCTCGCGTCGGGCGGGCTCGCTGTCGTCGGCCCGTGGTGCCGATCCCGGCACTCCGTTCAGCGCGACGGCGCTGGCGGCAGCGCCCCCGGCGGATCGGGCGACCTCGTCCCGGAGTCGCGGGTGCGGCAACTCGGCGCATGGACATTCGTCGCATTCGACGCCTGCGATGTCGCCGGCGCGCGGGCTCGCGGGCCGGCTCGGCTCGGCCCGCCCGAGTAGGGCGCCGAATGCACCGCCGATCCCGATGACCGTGGGTGCATACCGCCCGGCCGGGCGGTCGCCACGCTGCGCATCGCCGCCGGGCGTCTCCGCCGAAGTCACCGCCGATCCCGATGACCGTGGGTGCATATCGCCCCGCTGCGCATCGCCGCCGGGACCCTGGTCAGGCGCGGCGAGATGGCGGGCCGGGGCCAGGCTTGGCCGGGCGCGGCCAGGCCGGGGCCAGGCTTGCCCGGGCGCGGCCAGGCCGTCGCACCTTCGACGCGGCGTGATGCATCCACAGTCATAAGGATCCGCGGTGAAATTCGCGCCGCCCCGGCGGCTGCGGCCGGCGCGGCCGGCGCACCCGGCGCGGCCGGCGCGCGAGGGTCAGTCGAGGCCGCTCCCGGGTCGGACGAGGCCCGCCTCGTAGGCGAGGACGACGGCCTGGGCGCGGTCCCGCAGGTCGAGCTTCAGGAGGGCGTGCGAAACGTGCGTCTTCACGGTCGGCTCCGCGAGAACGAGGCGGTCGGCGATCTCGCGGTTCGAGAGCCCCCGGGCGACAAGCTTGAGCACTTCCAGCTCACGCTCGGTCAGCTCGCGCAGGCGCTCGTGGCGTTCGCCGGCCGGTGCCGGCAACCGGTCCCGAAAGCGGTCCAGCAGCTGCCGCGTTACGGACGGCGCCAGCAGCGCATCGCCGGCGGCCACGATCCGGATGGCCTGGGCGAAGTCGGCCGGCGGCACGTCCTTGAGGAGGAAACCGCTGGCCCCGGCCCGTAACGCCTCAACGACGTACTCGTCGGCGTCGAAGGTCGTCAGGATCAGGACCCGCGGCGGACGTCCGGCAGCGAAGCCAGCATCGCCGTCGCCGGACCGCCCGACGAGGCGACGGGTCGCCTCGACACCGTCCATCACCGGCATGCGGATGTCCATGACGACGACGTCCGGCGCCAGTCGGGCGGCCTGCTCGAGGGCCTGTCGGCCGTCAGTCGCCTCGCCGACGACCTCGATGTCGGGCTCGTCCTGGAGGATCATCCGGAAGCCGACCCGGACGAGCTGCTGGTCGTCGACGAGCAGGACGCGGACGGCCGTCATCCGCCGGCCCCGGAGGTCGGCATGTCGCCGAGCGGCATGCCGCCGAGCGGCAGCCCGCCGAGCGGGAGGCGGGCGACGACCCGGAAGCCGCGACCGGCGGGACCGGCTTCGAGCTGGCCGCCGAAGAGCGCCACCCGCTCGCGCATCCCGATGAGCCCGTGGCCCGACTCGCCGGGCGTCCCGAGGCTCGGTTCGCCGCTACCGCCCTCGTCGACGACGCGGACCTCGAGCGCTGCCGGCTCGAAGCGGACCGCGACCCGGGCTCGCGCGCCGGGAGCGTGTTTGAGCGCGTTTGTGAGCGCCTCCTGGATGATCCGGTAGGCCGACAGCTCGATGCCGGGGTCGAGCGGCCGTCGTTCGCCGGTGATCGAGAGCTCGACCGGCATGCCGGCGGCCCGAACCTTCTCGAGCAGCTCGCCGAGCCGGTCGAGGCTGGGCATCGGGGCGAGGGAATCGTCGGGCGTGGCGGTGTGGGCGGCGCCTCCCGGGCCGTCGCCGGCCGCCCCGCTCCGGCCGAGGATGCCGAGCATCCGGCGCATGTCGGATAGCGCCTGGCGACCCGTCGCGTCGATCGCCTCCATCGCCGCCCGCGCGTCCGCCGGGCGGCGGTCGAGCGCCCGCAGCGCGGCCCCGGCCTGGATCACGATGACGCTGACGTGGTGGGTGACGACGTCGTGGAGCTCGCGAGCGATCCGCTCCCGCTCCTCGGCGACGGCCCGCTGGGCGCGCTCCTCGCGCTCGCGCTCGAGTCGGCGGGCACGCTCCTCGACGGTCCCGATGTGGGCCCGGCGGTCGCGCGCCCACGTCCCGAGGACCCACGCCACGAAGACCGCGAGCTCGGTCTGGACGAGGCCGCTGAGCGACGCGGGCAGTGAGGCCTTCCAGGCGATGAGCCCACCGACCGCGACCGCCCCGACGATCGCGGCGATCGCCGAACGGCGCGGCTCGTAGCGCTCGGCGACCGTGAACAGCGCGATGAGGAAGCCGAGCGTCGAGTTGATTCCCTGGGTGGCGAGGGAGGCGTGGGCGATCGTCGCGCCGGTCGTCAGCACGAAGACCGACATGGGCCAGATGCGACGGAGCGCCAGAGGCAAGGTCTGGAGGAGCAGCAGGACGAGGCTCAGCGGATCCACCAGGCCGAGGTCTTGAGCCCCGCCCCACAACGTGACGAGCGAGAGGGCCGTCAGGCCCAGGGCGAGCAGCACGTCGACGGTCATCGGGCTGGCGGCGAGGCGTGCGCGGAGCCGGCCCGAGATGGCGCCGTTCGGGGGGGTCGCAGTCACGCCGACAAGCGTAGTGCGACTGAGAGCCTCGGACATCATCCCCCGGTCGCGATCCGATCGCGACGGCGGGAGCGCTCAGGGAGCGCTTCGGTGCGCGGCGTCCGACCGCCGAGCCCGGCCGCCGAGCCGGGCGGCCTACCCGGCCACGCTCATCGCGCGCCCTGTGTCCAGGAGGAACGGCGGCAGCCAGGCCGGGATGTTCGAGAACGGCAGGACGTCCGGGTCGAGGCGGATGCCGAGGGCCTCGGTCATGAACCGGCGGCGAGCCTCGATCCGCCGCCAGGCGTCCGGGAACGCGCCCGCGAACGCGTCCCGCAGCGACGCGTCGGCGAGGGCAATGCCGTCCTCGATGTTCGTCGTGAACCAGTCCGTGCCGGTCGCCGGGATGACGTCGACCTGGAACGCCATGCCCGAACGCAGCTCGATCGTCGAGCCGGGTGCGATCGGCGAGTTGACCCACTCGTCGAGATGGATCTGATGGCCCGGGTTCAGGAAGATCCCGAAGAACGGGTCCCCGAGCCGGCGCTCGACGATCTCGTGCAGGGCGCCGCCGACCTGGCCGACGCGAAGTGCCTCGTACCATTCGACGATCGCGCCGAAGTACGGCCCGACGAGTCGCTCGACATAGTCGCGGATCCCGATGGGCAGCTCCTCCGCACCCTCGACGACGAAGCCGGCGCGGCAGTTGAGCGCGCCCCAGATCCCGAATGCGATCGTGAACCGGTCGCCCCGCTCGATCGGTCGGTCGCCCGGGCTCAGCAGCCCGAACGAGGCCCGCGGGCCGGCGCTGAGCATCAGATGGCATGAGAGCGGCGTGCCGTCCCACGCGAGCAGGCGAACCGCCTCCCGCTCCGTCATCCCGGGCCGCAGCCCTCGGAGCACGCGGAGGACGCCGCTCGACGTGCGGCAGGCGGCATTCTCGAGCGCGGCGAGCTGCTCGACCTCGTTGATCACCCGGAGGCCGTCCCCCGAATCGATGAGCAGGTCGGTGGCGTTCTCGACGCTCCCGCTCGCGCCGGCCGCCGCGCGCAGCTCGTCGACGAGGTAGGCCGGCGCGTCGTGGCGGTCGAACCGACCGTAGGTCTTCCAGCCTACGACGCCGATGCGAGTGCCCGCCCGGACGCCGGCGTCGCGCAGGATCGCCTCGAGGGGCTGCGAGCGGTCCCGCGGCTGGCTCGGCAGGCTGAGATCCTGGAAGAGCACCCGCTCCATCGGCAGCGGCGCGGCGCCGGCAGTTCCGTAGCACTCGTTGCCGACGAGGATCAGCGGGTCGCCGGTCGGGGCGACGATGAGGATCGCCTCCTCGAACCGCGGGTCGAATCCGGTCAGCCACGCGAGGTTCGCGCTGTGCTCGCGGTCGGCGTAGACGACGAGCCGGTCGTAGCCGCGTTCGGCCGACCGGGCCCGGAGGCGCTCCAACCGATCGGCGTAGAGCCCGGCCGGCAGCTCGGGTGACGTCTCCGGCAGGCCGAAGTCCGGGAGGTCGATCTCGGTGAGGCGAGCGACGCGGGCCTGCCCGGGATCGCCGCTAGTCACGGCGTCGTCGCTCCCGGCTGCCACGGCTCGACCTCCGTCGCACCGCGGCGCACCGTCACGAATCCGTCGGCGGTCACCGGAAGCCACGGCCCGACCGCTCCGTCCGGCCACGTCACGCGGACCTCCGCCCGCTCCGTCGCGCCGAGCCCGAAGTGAATCCAGCCGAGCTGGCCTCCGGCGTGCCCGCCGCCAATCGTGACCTCGCGTTCGACGGTCCGCCCGCCGGCCGCCACCGCCACCCAGGCGCCGATCGCGTCGCGGTTCGGCCGGTCCGGGTCGTCGAGCCGGACGCCGAGCCAGCGGCCGAGCGGCGCCGGGGCCTCGGGAGTGCCCGAGCCGACGCTCCGCCAGACCGCGACGGGTTCGCGGCGGTTCACGACGACGAGGTCGAGCAGGCCGTCGAGGTTGAGGTCGACGAGCGCGGCGCCGCGGGCCTTCGCGAACGAGACGACGCCCGCGGCCTCGGCCCCCTCGACGAACGTCCCGTCAGCCTTGCCGAGGAGCAGGTTGCTGGGGTCCTTCGCCGCGTAGTCGGCCATCGACTCGACATTGCCCTTGGCGACGAAGAGGTCAATGAACGTGTCGTTGTTGACGTCCTGGAACTCGGCGTGCCAGGCGGTCGAGGGCAGGGACGTGTCGCCGGCGTACGGCCGGTGGGCGGTCGCCCCCCGCTCGACCGCGATGTCGGCATAGGTCGGTCGACCGGGGCCTTCGACGAGGGCCTGGAGCTTGTTGTCGCCCTGGCTCGTGAGGAACACCTCGGGCAGGCCGTCGCCGGTGAGGTCATGGCTGGCGATTCCCATGCCCCAGATCCGCATCCGGCGCCAGCCGTCGTCGGCGGTGTAGAGCGCCGGCTCCTCGCCGAGCGCGACTCGCCAGAGCTGCTCCTGGCCGTCCTGTGAATAGTGCTGGTCGTTCGTCATCCGGAGGTCGCGGCGGCCCGTCCGGCTCCAGTCGCTGAACAGGATCGAGAGCGTGCACCAGCCGGGCGTCAGCGTCGTCGGGTTGCCGTACATCGGGCCCTCCGCCTTCGGGCGGATCAGCTCGTTGTCGGCGCAGCTCCCGGTCCACTCGCCGGTAGCGTCGAGCTCGAGGTAGTTCCCGAAAGCGAGCGTCGGCGAGGCCGCCTCGCCCTCCCACGTCGCGCTGAAGCCGACCGTCCAGGAGTCGCCGCCGTCGAAGCCGAGCGACGCGTTCGCCCGCTCGAACCGGCAGTCGCCGAGCCCTCGGAGGATGACGTTCTCGCCGAGCCGGAGGACGACGAGGTCGGTCCGGCCATCGCCGTCGACGTCGATCGGATAGGCGCCCGTCACCGCGTCGAGGTCGGTCGCCGGATCGGGCAGCGCCGTGAAGCGCAGGGCGCCGCCGATCGGGGTGTCGTTGCGATAGAGCGCGGCCGACCGCGCCCCGCCGGCAAGGTAGAGCTCGGGCCGGCCGTCGTCGTTGCAGTCGAACGCCGCGACGCCGCCGCCCACGAAGAACTCGAAGTCTCCGTCGTAGACCTGCTCGATGCCGGCCGCGGCCGCCTCCTCCACGAACCGCGGGGCGGCGACGGCCGGCGTCGGCGCGGCCGACGCGAGGAGCACGGCCGCGCCGCCGACGAGGACGATCGCGGCCGTGCCGACCGCCGCGATGCCGATCAGGCGTCGGGACATCGCGGGCATTGAAGCACAACGGCCGCTGCCGGCCGGCCCGGTCAGCCGGCCGCCGCGTAGATTCGCTCGATCACCTGCATGTTGGCGACCGCGTCCTCGGGCGGCGTCGGCGTCGGCAGGTCGTCGAGGATCGCCTCGGCGAAGCGCTCGGCCTCGACGCCGTACGGATCGGCCGTGTCAAACGTGAACGTCTCGAGGGCCGGCGCCACCGGCGGGTCGCCGCCGGCCACGAGATGGACCCGGGTCGGCCGGTCCGGCGGGATGTTGAACGGGATCTCGACCGAGATCCGCCCGGTCGTGCCGTAGATGTCGACCCGCTGGTCGTCCTCGGCCCGGATCGAGCAGGTGAACGCCGCGACGCCGGCGGTGCCGAACTCGAGGAGTGCGCTCGTCACGACGTCCACGCCGTCCGGCGGCTCGCGCCGGATCGAGGCCTCGACCCGGGTCGGCTCCGCGGCGAACAGCATCCGCGACAGGTTGACGCAGTAGCAGCCGATGTCCATGAGGGCGCCGCCGCCGAACTCGCGGATGTTGCGGATGTTGGAGGCGTCCTCATTGAAGTAGGAGAACCAGCTCTGGATCGCCTGGAGCCGGCCGATCCGGCCGGACGCCACGAGATCGCGTACGGCGACCCAGGAGGGATGGAGGCGGTACATAAAGGCCTCCATGAGGCGGACGCCCTCGGTCCGGCAGGCGTCGACCATCCGCTGCGCGTCCGCCGAGGTCAGGGCCAGCGGCTTCTCGCACAGGACGTGTTTGCCGGCCCTCGCGGCGGCGATCGTCCACTCTGCATGAAGGTGATTGGGGAGCGGGATGTAGACCGCGTCGACGTTCGTGTCGGCGAGGAGCGCCTCGTACGTCTCGTGGGCCCCCGGGATGCCCAGCTCGTCGGCGACCCGTCGGGCCTGGCCCGGCGCCCGCGAGGCGATCGCGACGACCTCGACCCGCTCGGCCGTGCGCATCCCGGGAACGACCTTGCGGCGGGCGATGTCGGCGGTCGAGAGGATCCCGATTCGGAGCTTCGACATCGGTCCGCTCAGCCCCACGACGTCTCGGTGACCGGGCGCATCGCGACCTCGAGGATCCGGTGGGTCCGCGGCCGGGTCAACACGAACAGGACCATCTCGGCGACGTCCTCCGGCCGCATCATGCCGGCCAGCTGGGGCATGTCCGGCGTCCGGCCGCGGCCCATCGCGAAGTCGGTCGCGACGCCGCCGGGACAGACGTTCGTGCAGCGGACACCCCGTTCGCGGAGCTCGTGGTCGAGCGCGCGAGTCAGCCCGACCTGGGCGAACTTCGACGAGCAGTAGACCGCCTCGTTCGGGAGCCCGCGCCGGCCCGCCTCGCTGGCGATCGTCACGAGGTCGGCGGCATCGCTCTTCACGAGGTGGGGCAGGGCGGCCCGCACGGAGTAGATCGCGCCCTTCACGTTGACGTCGATCATCTCCTCGAGCTGGTCGGCCGGCAGGTCGAGGAACGGTCCGTAGGCCCCGACGCCGGCATTGACGACGAGGATGTCGAGGCCGCCGAACGCCTCGACGGTTGCGGCGACCATCGCCTCGAGCGAGGCCGGGTCGCGGACGTCGGTCGGCCGGGCGACGGAGCCCTCGATCCCGAGATCGTCGCCGCTCCGCGAGGCGAGCCCGAGACGGACACCCTCGGCGGCAAGCGCCCTGGCGGTCGCCGCCCCGATCCCGCGGCTCGCTCCGGTGATCAGCGCGACGCGGCCCTGCAAGGTTTCCACCACGCGTTCCTCCTCTGGCTGCCATCCTCCGAAACCGCAACCCGGCTTGACACCGCCCCGGCGTTGTAAGAGTCTGTCACAGTTTGAAAGAAAGGAACACAAATTACGGTGTCGATGCGCGGTGACGAGCTCGGGCAGCGAAGCGAGACGGTTCGTCGGGCGAACCTGGCCGCGATCGTCCGCCAGCTCCACACGCGCGGGCCCCAGTCGCGCTCGACGCTCGTCAGTCGGACGGGCCTCACCCGCAGCGCGATCCGCGGCCTGATCGGCGAGCTCGCCGCCGCGGGGCTCGTCTCCGAGCGGGCACCGGCGCCGCTCGGCACGCCGGGCCGCCCCTCGCCGATGGTCCGCCTCAACCCGGAGCGGGCGACCGTCCTGGCCCTCGAGATCGCGGTCGATTCGCTGGCCGCCGCGCTCGTCGGGATCGGCGGCCGGGTCGTCGCCATCGACCGCGTCGATCGGCAGCGCGGTCACACGTCGGTCGAAGAGATCGCGGCCGATCTCGCCGAGCTCGCCCGGCGCGTCGTCCCGGCCGGCCGCGACCCCTCGACCCTCGTCGCGATCGGCGTGGCGATGGTCGCCGTCGTCCGCCGCGACGACGGGCTCGTCGCGATGGCCCCGAACCTCGGCTGGAAGGACGTTCCGCTCGGCGCCCGGCTGGCCTCGGCGCTCGGCACCGAGACCCCGATCGTCGTCGCAAACGAGGCCGACCTGGGCGCACTCGCCGAGCACCGGCGAGGGGCGGCGGTCGACGTCGACGACGTCGTCTACATCTCGGGCGAGGTCGGCGTCGGCGGCGGGATCATCGTCGCAGGCCAGGCGCTGACCGGCGTCGCCGGCTACGGTGGCGAGATCGGCCACATGCCCCTGAACCCGGACGGCCTGCCGTGCCACTGCGGCTCGGTCGGTTGCTGGGAGACCGAGGTCGGCGAGCGGGCGCTGCTTCGGCGGGCCGGCCATCGGGTCGACGGCGGCGGGGCCGAGGTGGATGCGGTCCTCGCCGAGGCGTCGGTCGGCGACCCGCGCGCCCGGGAGGCGCTCGAAGAAGTCGGCCGCTGGCTGGGCACGGGACTCGCCGGGCTCATCAACATCTTCAACCCCGAGCTCGTGGTCCTCGGCGGCCTGCTCGGCCGGATCCATCCCTATGTCGCGGCGACCGTCGCGGCCGAGGTGGACCGGCGGGCGCTGCCGGCGTCGCGCGAGCTCGTCCGGATCGTCCCGGCCTCCCTCGGCGTGGACGCTCCCCTGCTCGGCGCCGCCGAGCTGGCGTTCGAGCCGCTCCTCTCCGATCCGGCGGCGTGGCTCGGCGCCCGTGGCGTCGTTCTGGAGCTGGCCAGTGCCTGAGCCCGTCGCGACGGCGGCGCGGCCCGGCGAGTGCCGGTTGGCGCGCATTGTTCCTCGGCCGTTTCTTGCTAGCGGAGGGGTGATAGGTTAGGCGACGAATCGAGTCCCGATCGGGAATGACATCGAGGTGGAGGAGAGTCCCCAATGTCCCATCGTCGATTCTGGGCCCTCATCGCGACCATGGCGATCGCGATCACGGCCTGTACGAGTCCCGGCGCCAGCCCGGCCGGCAGCCCCGCGGGCAGCCCTGCCGGTAGTGCGGTCGCCGGCGACTGCCTCGTCGGAGTGTCCTGGAACAACTACCAGCAGGAGCGCTGGGCCAAGGCCGACGAGCCGGCGATCCAGGCGGCGCTCACGGCCGGCGGCGCTGAATACGCGCGGACGGACGCCCGCGACGACGAGAGCCAGCAGCTCACCGACATCGACAGCCTGATCAACCAGGGTGCCGACGTCCTCATCGTCCTCGCCAAGGACTCCGTCGCGATCCAGCCGGCCGTCGACAAGGCGAAGGCCGCCGGCATCCCCGTCATCGCCTACGACCGCCTGATCTTCGACAGCGAGACGTTCTACATCAGCTTCAACAACCAGGGCGTCGGCGCGTCGATGGCCGAGGTGATCACGCAGGAGGTCACCGAGGGCAACTACGTGATCATCAAGGGCCACCAGGCCGACCCGAACGCGGACTTCCTGCGGGCGGGCATGGAGCCCTTCCTCGAGCCGCTCGAATCCTCGGGCGCGATCGAGATCGTGTTCGAGGACTACACCGACACGTGGCGCACCGAGGCGGCCCAGGAGAACATGGAGACCGCCCTCAACCAGGTCAACAACGACGTCCAGGCCGTCATCTCCGAGAACGACTCGATGGCGATCGGCGTCATCGCGGCGCTCGACCGGGTCGGACTGGCCGGCGAAGTCCCTGTCACCGGCCAGGACGGCGACAAGGCGAACCTCAACCACGTCGCCCTCGGCAACCAGCTCGTGGACGTCTGGAAGGACGCCTTCGCCCTCGGCGAGACGGCCGGCAACGTCGCGGTCCAGCTCTGCGGCGGCACGGCCATGGCCGATGTCAAGGCGCCCGACACGCTGAAGGACCACGTCCGGCCGGACAGCCTCGACGCGGTGGACTTCACGACCGAGGATCCCGACGGGAACGAGGTCACCGTGAAGTCGATCATCCTCAAGCCCACCCCGGTCACCCAGGAGAACCTGAATCTCCCGATCGACCTCGGCTGGCTGACCAAGGAAGAGGCCTGCGCCGACGTCGATCCGGTCACCGGACCGGAGGCGTGCAAGTAGGCCGCGTCTGAACACCCAGGTTCGTAGTCGGCCTGCCCGCGGGTCCCGCGGGCAGGCCGCATCCTGAGCGAGGACCGAAGGGGAGGCTCCAGGAGCACACGATGGCTGAACTCGCCGAGCCGGCTCCGAAGGAGGCCGGCGGCAGCGGCCTTCGCCACCAGGCCGGGCGCCTCGTCACCCGAGCCGCCGACGCCGTCCGGGCGACCGAGATCAATCTGCGGCTGTTCGGGATGGTGGCCGCGCTCATCGTCCTGATCTTCGGCTTCGAGATCGCCCAGCCGGACCGCGACTTCCTCACCCCAGAGAACATCGTCACGCTCGTCGTCCAGTCGGCGACGATCGCGATCATCGCGACCGGGATGGTCCTGATCATCGTGTCGCGCAACATCGACCTCTCGGTCGGCTCGGTCGTCGGCGTCGTCGCGATGGCCTACGCCCTGCTCATGTCCGACATCCTGCCCGACCTCATCGGCGTCGAGCACCCGCTCGACTGGATCATCGCCCTCGCGATCGGCATCGCGATCGGCGCCCTCATCGGCGGCTTCCAGGGCTTCGTCATCGCCTACATCGGCGTCCCGTCCTTCGTCGTGACCCTCGGCGGGCTGCTCGCGCTGCGGGGCCTCGTCTGGGTGATGTCGGGCGGTCCGACGGTCTCGGGCATCGACCCGACGTTCGTGCTCCTCGGCGGCGGGCCGCGGGGCTCGCTCGGGGGGACG
>DASTEU010000221.1:0-8783 GCA_035709325.1 Candidatus Limnocylindrales bacterium
CGCGTCGAGCAGCTGGATCTGGCCCGGGATGAGCTCGGTCGTCCGCACGCTGAGGCCGTAGAACCCGAACACGGCCGCCCAGCTGCGGGGCACCGAGCTCACGACGAAGCCGTGGTCGTCGGTCACCCCGACCGACAGCCCGGCCGCGGCGCTGCCGACGTCGGCCGGTGTCAGGGACGCGAGGCGGGTCGCCGCGTCGAGATCGACGGGGTCGATCGTCGTCCCGACCTCGAACCGGCGGGCCGCCGCCCGATCGTCGCTGATCACCGGCAGCTCGGCGATCGCCTCGGGCGGCGTCTCGCCCGGCTCGAGCTCGGCGAACAGGAAGCCCGTGCCGTCGACGAGCCAGCGTCGCTCGCCCGAGCGCCAGCCGAGCAGGGCCCGCCGCTCGTCGATCCGGACCGCGACGGTGTCGGGCAGGCCGATCGAGATCTCCGCCCCGCCGACCGCGGGCAGCTCGCGGAGCCGCGCCTCGAGCGGTTCGGTCCGGATCGCGAACAGGTTCGTGCCCTGTGCCAGCTCGAGCGTGGAGCGGACCTCCTGGACGGTCGTCACGGCGGTCCCCTCGACGCGCAGGCGGGCATAGGAGAACGCCGAGGTCGAGGCGAGCCCGTAGATCGCCCCGGCCGACAGCAGCAGCGCCAGGAGTGCCCCGGCCCGGACCCGGGTCAACCCCGCCGAGCGCCGTCGGATTCGCTGGGTCCGCCGACCCGGACCGCCCGGCCGGCGGACGGGCCGGCCGGTCATCGGGGCAGGTCGGCCGGGGTGAGCCGCCGGCCGGCCCGCGAGGCGTGTCGCTCGAGCGCCAGCTCGACGACCCGGATGCAGACGTCGCTGAACGAGTAGCCGCCGTCGGCCGGCATCGTCGGGAAGAGGCTGATCGGGGTGAAGCCCGGGATCGTGTTGATCTCCGAGAGGAACACCTCGTCGCCGCGGACGAGGAAGTCGACCCGGGCGAAACCCTCGGCGCCGATCGCCCGGTAGGCGTCGCGGGCGATCTTGAGGATCGTCGCCTTCGTCGCCGCCGACACCTCGGCTCGCGTGGACGTCTCCGACAGCCCCGGCGTGTACTTCGCCTCGTAGTCGTAGAACTCGTGGCCGGCGACGATCTCGCCGGGTCCGTAGAGCTCGAGACGAGCGTGGTCGTTGCCGATGACGCTGACCTCGAGGTCGCGGGCGCCGGCGAGGTAGGCCTCGACGAGGGCGACCGTGTCGTGGCGGAACGCCTCGTCGAGCGCGGCCGGGTACTCCCCGGGCCCGTGGGCGAGGGTGATCCCGACCGAGGAGCCGAGGCCCGACGGTTTCACCATGAGGCGCCGATCGCCGGTCCCGGCCGCGAAGGCCTCGAGCTCGGCGAGCACGGCCGGGCGGTCGTCGCGCCACCGCGTCGCCCGGACCTCGCGCCAGTCGGCGACCGGCAGGCCGATCCCCCGGACGAGACGCTTGAAGATTGCCTTGTCCATGCCGAGCGCGGACGCGGTGACGCCCGAACCGGTGTACGGGAGGCCGGCCGCCTCGAGCATCGCCTGGACCGTGCCGTCCTCGCCGAACGGGCCGTGGAGGGCGACGAACACCACCGGTTGCGGGTCGGCCGCGGCGAGCGCCTCGAGCGCGGCCGAGGCGGCGGCCGGGCCGCCCGCGCCCAGCCGGGCGGGGTCGTCGTAGGCGGCGGCCGGGCGGTCGCCGCGGCGATGATCGCCCGGCAGCGTCCACCACCGCCCGTCGAGGTCGATGACGACCTGGCGGACCAGGAAGCCCGCCTCGCCGAGCGCCGCGGCGATCGCGGTGCCGGACACGATCGAGACGTCGTGTTCGGCCGAGGGCCCGCCGAGGAGCACCGCGACCGGCGGCCTCGCGGTCATCGGCGCGCGCCCCCGGGCGGTCACGCGCCGACCTCCTCGGGCCAGTCGCCGAGGAAGACGATCTCGAACCGGAGCTCCGTGCCGGTCCGCTCGGCGACGATCGTCCGGACCCGTTCGGCGAGCGTCCGGACGTCGGCTGCGGTGCCCTTCCGGTCGTTGACGATGAAGTTCGCGTGCTTCTCGGAGACCGTCGCGCCGCCGACGCGCATCCCCTTGAGGCCGAGCCTGTCGATGATCTCGCCGGCCGACGGTCCCGCTTCGGGGTTCCGGAAGACGCTCCCGGCCGACGGCAGGCCGAGTGGCTGGTGGGCCTGGCGCCAGCGCCGGATGTCGTCGAGGCGCTCCTTGATCAGATCGGCCGAGGCCGGCTCGAGGCGGAACGTCGCGCCGAGGACGAGTTCGGCGGGCAGGCCGCCGCCGGCAGATGCCGCGCCAGCCTGCTTGAAGCGGCTCTCGCGGTAGCCGAGGCCGAGCTCGGCGGCCGGGACGCGGGCCTCGCCGCCGTCGGCGAGGAGGACGTCGGCCGTCTCGACGATCGCCGCGACGTCCGCGCCGTGGGCCCCGGCGTTGGCCCAGACCGCGCCGCCGACGGTGCCCGGGATCGCGAGACCGAACTCGAGCCCCGACAGGCCGGCGCGCTGCGTCTCGGTCGCCGCGCGGGCCATCGGCACGCCGGCCTCGGCGACGTAGCGTTCACCGTCCACGCGCGAACCCTCCGCCCGGTTCTGGATGACGAGGCCGCGGATCCCGGCGTCGGCGATGACGACGTTGCTGCCTCGCCCGAGGAGCGTGTGGGGCAGACCCCGCGAGCGGGCGAAGCGGAGGATCGCCCGCAGCTCGTGGACGTTGTGGACGATCGCGAAGAGATCGGCCGGGCCGCCGACCCGCATGGTCGTGAACCGGGCGAGCGGTTCGTCCCGCGAAGTCTTGACCCCGATCCGGCGCTGGATCGCGGTGCCGGCCGCAATCGGATCGAAGTCCGCCGCCGCGAGCGTCACGCCGCACCCCCGCGCGAGATCCGCTCGATCCGCTCGGCGTCCGGCAGCGGCCGCCGCTCGGCGGCGGCCGTCACGATCTCCGCGACGGCCTCGGCCGCTCCCGGTCGTCCGAGCGATCGGGCGGCTGCGGCCATGGTCGAGCGGGCGACGTCGTCGGCGAGCAGGTCGGCCGCGGCGACGAGCGCGTCCGCGTCGAAGGTTTCGTCCGGAACGAGCCGGGCGGCACCGGCATCGGCGAGGATCCGCGCGTTCGCGGTCTGGTGGCCCGCGGCGTGGGGGTACGGCACGATGACCGAGGGGATGCCGAGGGCGGTGACCTCGGCCAGCGTCGAGGAGCCCGCCCGGCCGACGACGAGGTCGGCCGACACGAGCGCGGGGAGCATCTCGTCCCGCAGGACGGGCTGGGGCCGGTAGCAGGCGCGCTGATCGGGCGGCAGGCGTTCCCGGGCGGCGAGCGCCGCGGCATAGCCGTCGTCGCCGGTCACGTGGAGGACGTGGCCGCGCTCCACGAGCCGCGGCAGCGCCGCCGCGACCGCGGCGTTGAAGCGCCGGACCGCCTGCGAGCCGCCGAAGATCAACATGACCTTCGCGTCGGCCGGCAGGTCGAGGCGGGCCCGCGCTTCGGCCCGCCCGATCGATTCAGTCTCCCGGATCGGGGTGCCGGTCAGGTACCACGGCCGGCCGGCGCCCGCGAGCGCCCGCCCGGTCTCCTCGCTCGAGACGGCGATCGAATCGGCCAGGCGGGCCGTGAGACGGACCGCCCGGCCGGGGACGACGTTGCCGTCCCAGAGGACGACGGGGATCCGTAGCGGCGCCGCCGCGAGGAGCGTGGGCACGGCGACGTAGCCCCCGGTCGTGAAGATCGCCGCGGGCCGCTCCAGCGCGAGGATCGCCGCGGCCTGCGGGACGCTCGCGGCGAGGCGGAGCGGGTCGAGCACCGCGTGGACGCTCACGTCGACCGTCCGCAGCGAGCGCAGCGCGAGGCGCCGCAGGCGGATCCCGGCGCCACGGACGAGCGTCGCCTCGAGCCCGCGGTGGCCGCCGAGCCAGACCAGCTCAGGCGCGGTTGGTCGAGCGCCGAGCGAGCGTGCCACGGCGAGGGCCGGGTAGATGTGCCCTCCCGTGCCGCCGCCCGCGATCAGCAGACGCATCGTTCCAGGTTCCTCGTTCGACGGTCTCCCGGGAGATCGACAGCAGGATGCCCACCGCCGCCAGGCTGATTGTGAGCGATGAGCCGCCGGCGCTGATGAACGGCAGGGTGATGCCGGTCACCGGGATCAGGGCGACGACGACGCCGATGTTGATGAACGCCTGGATGCACAGCCAGGCGGTGATGCCGGCGGCGAGCAGGGCGCCGAACGTGTCGGGCGCGGCCAGGGCGACCCGGATGCCGGCGTACGCGAGCACGACGAAGAGGCAGATGACGATCCCCCCGCCGATCAGCCCGAACTCCTCGCCGATGATCGAGAAGATGTAGTCGTTGCTCGCGTTCGGCAGGAAGAGGCCGCCGGCAAGGCGGCTCTCACCCAGCCCGGCCCCGAGGATCCCCCCGAGGCCGAGGGCGAGCAGCCCCTGGATCGTGTGGAACCCCTTGCCGAGCGGATCGGCCCAGGGGTTGAGCCAGGCCTGGATCCGTTCGATCTGGTACCCGCGCAGGCCGGCCACGACGATCGCCGACAGGGCCAGGAGGAACATCGCCCCGAGATGGATCATGTTCGCCCCGGCCAGGTAGTACATCGTCAGCGCGGTCAGCCCGAGGACCATCGTGGTCCCCAGGTCGGGCTCCTTGAAGACGAGCGCGACGACCGGGGCGACGATCACGAGGAACGGCACCGTGCCGGTCCAGAAGCCGCTGATCTTCGTGCCGCGTTTCGCGAACCAGTGGGCCAGGTAGATGACGAGGGCGAGCTTGGCGATCTCGGCGGGGTGGAGCGCCGGAAGCGGCCCGATCTTGAGCCAGCGGGCGGAGCCGCCGACGACGATGTTCAGGCTCGGGACGAAGACGAGGATGAGCAGGGCGACGGCGACGATGTAGGCCGGCACCGAGATCAGCCGCAGGTAGCGGTAGTCGATGCGCATCATCACGGCCATCGCGGCGATCCCGAGCGCGGCCCAGCCGATCTGGGGCCCGACGATCGACAACGTGTCGTCGTCCTGGAGGTAGCCGCGCATCGCCGACGACGAATAGACCATGAGGATCCCGATCGCGACGAGTGCGACGACCGTCACCAGGATCGTGTAGTCGGCCTGGTGCCGCTCGCGCTTGAGGGCTGCGGTCTTCTGCTTTGCGGGCGGCCGGGCGATCCGGACGCCGGCCCGGGGGACCGGCAGCGTCGCGCTCATCGCTTCCTCCCTTGGGTTCGCTCGGCGGCGAGGCGGGCGACCGCCTCCTTGAACGCCCGGCCCCGTGCGGCGTAGTCGACGAACATGTCGAAGCTCGCGGCAGCGGGGCTGAGCAGCACGGTCGCGGGTTCGGTTGCGCCGGCCGAGAGCAGGTCGCGGGCGACGTCGTCGGCCCGGCGGACCGCGTCATCGAGGGACGGGGCACGGAGGATGACGCCGAGGCCCGCGTCGCGGAACAGCCGCTCGAGCGCCGGCCCGCTCTCGCCGATGAGGACGGCCGCGGCAGCCCGCTCCGCGACGACCGGGGCCAGGTCCGCGAGGTCGACGCCCTTGTCGCGGCCGCCGGCGATCAGGACGATCGGCGGATCGAACGCGCGGAGCGCGGCGGCGACCGCGTCCGGCTGCGTCCCCTGCGAGTCGTTGACGAACCGGACGCCGTCGACGAGCCCGACCGGCTCGAGGCGGTGCTCGACGCCGCCGAACTCCGCCGCGGCGCGGCGGATCGCGTCGGGCGCGACGCCGAACAGGAGTCCGACCGCGACCGCCGCCAGCGCGTTGCCGACGTTGTGGCGGCCGGGGATCGCGAGCTCGGCGACCGGCATGATCCGGCCGCCCGGTCCGGTCGCCGCGGGACCACCGCCGGCGAGCGGCAGCCGATCGACCCCTGCGGCGACGATCCACTCCTCGAGGACCCCGACGCCGCCCGGGATCGGCCGGTCGAGTCGGTAGAGCACCGACCGCGCCGTGCCCAGCCCGGCGTACGCCGCCACGACCGGGTCGTCGGCGTTGAGGACGAGCGCGCCGCGGGGGCTTCGCTCGACGAGTTCGGCCAGTCGGCGCTTCACCCGGCGGTATCCCTCGAGCGATCCGTGCCGGTCGAGATGATCGGCGGTGACGTTCGTGTAGACCGCGACGGTCGTGCCCCGCGTGAGGGTCGGCAGCTGGAGTTCGGACAGCTCGATGACGACGCGATGGTCCGGGGTCAGTTCGGGCAGCCGCTCGACGAGCGGGATGCCGATGTTGCCGCCGAGCACGGCCGGGTGGGACGGATCGGCCGCGAGGATCGCGGCAGCGAGCGAGGCGGTCGTCGTCTTGCCCTTCGTCCCGGTCACGCCGATCGTCGGGGCCGGGCAGAGGCGCAGGAACAGGTCGGCCTCGGACACGAGCGCCGGCGCGGAACGATCGCCCCCGGCTCGTGCGTCGACGAGCACCCGCAGCGCGGCCCGCAGGTGCGGCTCGGTCGTCGGGAAGTCGGGGTTGATCGAGGGCGAGGTCGCGACGAGGGAAGCTCCGCGCCAGGCCTCCGCCGGCTCCGAGTCGGGTCCGACGACGAGCCGGGCCGGCCGCCCCTCGAGTGACGCGACCGCCCCGCCGAGCTCGCCGGCCGGACGGCCGTCGTAGATCGTGACCGCGGCACCCGCGTCGACGAGGAACCGGGCGAGGGCGATCCCGCTCCGGGCGAACCCGAGCACGGTGACGGGACGGCCGCGGAGCGCCCCCGCCCGGACGTCCTCGAGCGTCAGGCGGTCGAGGTCGATCGGTCCGTCGGTGGCGGGCGGTCGGTCGGTCGTCGCCATCGTCATTCCAGCTGCCGGATCGATGCGAGGAACAGGGTGACCCCGAGGAGGCCGGCGAGGATGCCGACGATCCAGAAGCGCAACGTAATCTTCTCCTCGTCCCAGCCGGCCAGCTCGAAGTGGTGGTGGAGCGGCGCCATCCGGAAGACCCGCTTGCCGCCCGAGATCCGGAACCAGGCGATCTGGATGATGTCCGAGGCGGTCTCGACGACGAAGATCAGCCCGATCAGCGGCAGCACGAGGATCTGGCCGGTGATGAGGGCGATGACCGCGAGCGTCGCCCCGAGCGCGAGGGAGCCCGAGTCGCCCATGAAGATCTGGGCCGGGTGGACGTTGAACCACAGGAAGCCGAGCAGCGCGCCGATGATGATCGCGCACAGGAACGCGAGATTCGGCTGGGCGTCGGGCTGGTTGAGGAGCGCGACGAGGAGGAACGCGACGAACGCGAAGACGAGCGTCCCGCCGGCGAGGCCGTCGAGGCCGTCGGTGATGTTCACGCCGTTGCTCGCGGCGATGATCGCGAACGCGGCGAACGAGACGTAGATCGCCGGATCGACGAAGACCGGCCCGACGAACGGGACCGCGATCTGGTCGATGCCGTAGGTCCGCTGGATCATGAACGCGGCGGCGAACGCGAAGACGACCTGCCACAGCAGCTTCTGGCGGACCCGGATCCCCTCCCCCGTCTTCGCGTTGAGGTAGTCGTCGAACGCCCCGAGCAGGCCGACGCCGGCGAGCGTCGCGAGCGGCGCGTAGATGCCGCCCTCGGGCGGCCAGCGCAGGAGCAGGTAGAGGGCCAGGATGACGGCGATGAGCAGCGCGCCGCCCATCGTCGGCGTGCCGTGCTTGACCTGGTGGCTGTCCGGGCCCTCGACCCGGATCTGCTTCGTGAAGCCGGTCGCCCGGAGGAGCCGGATGTACGGCGGCATGAGGATGACGACGATCGCGAAGGCGAGCAGCAGGCCCTGGATCAGCTCGACGGTCATCGGGCGTGGGCTTCCAGCCGCTCCCGGAGGTCGTCGACGAGCAGGTCGAGCTCGATCCCGCGCGACGCCTTGACGAGGACGACGTCGCCCGACCGAAGGCGCCCTTCGAGCGTCTCGGCGGCGGCCGCCCTGTCCGGGACCTCGAGGATCCTGTCGGCCGCGAGGCGGCCCCGGCGCGCGCCGCGGGCGATGCCCGACGCTCCACCGCCCACGACGACGAGCAGGTCGACGATCGCCGCGGCCGCGATGCCGACGCGCTCGTGGCCGGCCTCGCTCTCGTCCCCGAGTTCGAGCATCTCGCCGAGCACGGCGACGCGCCGCCCGGGCATCCCGCCGAGCAGGTCGAGCGCCGCCAGCACCGAGCCCGGTGAGGCGTTGTACGAGTCGTCGACGATCGTGACGTCGCCGGCTCGGATCAGCTCGCCGCGATGTGGTGCGGCCCAGCCTGCCCCGAGGGCCGCGGCCACCCGCTCCTCGCTCATCCCCGCGGCCAGCCCGACCGCGGCAGCGGCGAGCGCGTTGTGGACGGCGAGCCGGCCGAGCGTCGGGATACCGACCGGGCGCCGCTCGGCGCCGACGACGAGCTCGAACCGCATCCCCTCGTGGCCGGCCGACACGACGTCCTCGGCACGGACGGCCGCGTCCGGCGCGAAGCCGTAGGTCACGACCCGGGCCCGCGTCCGGCGCGCCATCCGGCGGACCCGCTCGTCGTCCGCGTTCAGGATCGCGACCCCGTCGGGCGGCAGCGCCTCGACGAGCTCGCCTTTCGCCCGCTCGACCGCCTCGATCGAGCCGATCCGCGAGAGGTGGACCGGCTGGACCGCGGTCACGACGCCGATCTCGGGCCGGCCCATCGCGGCGAGGTCGGCGATCTCCCCGCCGACGTACATCCCCATCTCGAGCACCGCCGCCTGGTGATCGGGCCGCAGCCGCATGAGGGTCAGCGGCAGGCCGATCTCGTTGTTCTGGTTGCCTTCGTTCTTGAGCGTCACGAGCTCCGCCGAAAGGACCGTCGCG
>DASTEU010000222.1:0-4556 GCA_035709325.1 Candidatus Limnocylindrales bacterium
GTCGGGACCGAGGGCCACCAGGTCATCACCGCGTACGACGGCCTGACCGCGGTGAAGCGGTTCCGCGAGGAGTCGCCCGACCTCGTCCTGCTCGACCTCGCGATGCCCGGGCCCGATGGCTTCACGGTCGCCGGCCAGATCCGGGCCGCCGGCAGCGCCCCGATCCTCGTCGTGTCGGGCGAGAGCGCCGAGGCGGCCAAGGTGAAGGCCCTCGGGATCGGCGCCGACGACTACCTCGTGAAGCCCTTCGGCAAGGCCGAACTGCTGGCCCGGATCGCGGCGGTCATGCGACGCGTGGATCGGGCCGCGGGCGCGTCGAGCTCGGGGCCGGTCTCGGCCGGGCCGCTGACCCTCGAGCCGGCCCGCCATGAGGCGCGGGTCGGCGAAACGGCGCTCGTCCTGACCCCGACGGAGTTCCGGCTCCTCGAGGCGCTCGTCCGGGCATCGGGTGACATCGTGCCGCATCACCTGCTCGCGCGGGCCGGCTGGCCGGCGGAGTCGGATCCGGACCTGCTCTGGCTCAAGCCCCACCTCGCCCGCCTGCGGGCCAAGGTCGAGGGCGCCGGCGGGCCGCGGATCGTGGCCGTGCGCGGCGTGGGCTACAGGATCGATACCGAGGACGGCACGTCGAACTAGCCGCGGGCGTTGGCAGAGAGCGGACAGCCGCCGCTCGGACGCGGGCGCTCGCTCAGGCGAGGGCGAGGGCCGGTCGGCCGAGGACGTCGTGCGCCGCGTCGGCGCAGTCGATCCGGCACCCGCGGGCGTCGCGTCCGGCGAGCGGGCTGAAGTGGAACCACGCCTCGTCGCCGGGATGGCCCACGGCGTGGAGCCGGCAGCCGCAGTCGGCGCAGGTGACCGGCGCCGTGCGACCGTCGCGAACGGCCTTGACCGGGCGAAGCTCTGGATCGGACGGGTGGATCATCTGTGTCTCGTCGTTCGGGGGGAGCGGGAGCGAGAGGGGGAGGAAGACTCGCCCCCGTTGTCCACGGACTCTAGGCGTCCTCGCCCGGTCGAGTCGGCGGCGGCGCGGCGGCATCGGGGTTGCGATCCGGTTGCGGTCGTGCGCGCCCGTGGCGCCGGAGTCGGCCGGCTCTCGCCTCAACGAGCTCGGAAGATCGCGTAGCGGGCGATGGTCCGGATCGCCATCGCGGTCCCGGCCGGAACGATCAGACGGCCGCGGCGCCTCGAAGCTGCGCCCCGCCGGCCGCTACCGCGGTTCGGTCTCGTGTCTCGCGGCTCGCGGCCGGGGCCTGGGCGACGACGGCGCCCGCCGCTGCCGCCGCCCGCGGCTCGACGAGCCAGACGTCTCCCTCGAGTTGGTGGCGCTCGGCGAGGAGACGGGCGGCGAGCGATGAGCCCGCGTCGCGGTGGTCCTCGACGAGGCGGCGGAACTCCTCGAGCAGCGAGGCGCCGTCCTCGCGGTCCCGGGCAACGGCCGACAGCCTCGTCGCGCCCACGCTTCGGCCGTCGAGCGCGGCAACGTGGCGGCCGTCGGGGTCGAGCAGGTAGGCCCGGCCGCCGGTCATCCCGGCGCCGAAGTTCGCCCCGACCGGCCCCAGGACGACGACCACGCCACCGGTCATGTACTCGCAGCCGTGCTGGCCGAGGCCCTCGACGACCGCCTCGGCTCCGGAATTTCGGACGGCGAACCGCATCCCCGCCCGGCCGATCAAATGGAGCCGGCCGCCGGTCGCGCCGTAGAGACACGTGTTGCCGGCGATCGCCTGGCGGCTCGGGTCGGCGGCGAGGTCCGGCTCGGGGGCGACGACGAGGCGGCCGCCCGAGAGGCCCTTGCCGACGTAGTCGTTTGCCTGGCCGACGAGCCGAAGCTCGAGGCCCGACCCGGCGAATGCGCCGAACGACTGGCCGGCGGCACCGCGGACCTCGAGTCGGATCGGCCCGCGGAGACGGCCGCGCTCGAGGGCACCGCTGAGCGCAGCACCGAAGGAGCGATCGGCGGTCGAGAGGCGGAGACCGCCCGCCGAGAAGCCAGCCTGGCCGCCGAGTGCGGCCACGAGATTCTTCTCGAGCGGCGAGGCCGGCTGGCGGGGAACGTCGCGGCCGGCCGCCGCGGGGTCGGCCCGGCGGGCGCGAGACGCCGACCACGGTGGCGCCCCGACGACGGCGGCGAGATCGAGCGTCCGGGCGCCTCCCCGCACCGGCGTCGGCGCGAGGAGCCGCCGGCTCTCCCCGACGACCTCGCCGACCGACCGGGCGCCCACACCGGCGAGCTCGAGCCGGACGTCCTCGGCAAGGGCGAGGGCGAACCGCTCGACCTGCTCTGGCGTGCCGGCGAACTTCGCTCGGAGATCCTCGCGCTGGGTGGCGATCCCGGTCGGGCACGTGTCGAGGTGACACTGACGGGCCATGTCGCACCCGATCGCCACGAGCATCGACGTGCCGAACGCGAACTCCTCGGCGCCGAGCAGCGCGGCGACGAGCAGGTCGCGGCCGGTCCGCAGGCCGCCGTCGGTCCGGAGGGCGACACGGTCGCGGAGCTCGTTCCGGAGCAGCGTCTGGTGGACCTCGGCGAGACCGAGCTCCCACGGCGCGCCGACGTGTTTGATCGAGCTGAGCGGCGACGCGCCGGTCCCGCCCGCGTGGCCCGAGAGGTGGACGTACGTGGCGCCGGCCTTCGCGACGCCCGCGGCGATCGTCCCGACGCCCCGCGTCGCGACGAGCTTCACGCCGATCCGGGCCGCCGGATTGATCGCCCGCAGGTCGGCGATGAGCTGGGCGAGGTCCTCGATCGAGTAGATGTCGTGGTGGGGCGGCGGGCTGATGTAGGACATCGCCGGCTGGCCGCGCCGGAGCATCGCGATGTACGCGGTCGCCTTCTTCGCCGGCAGCTGGCCGCCCTCGCCGGGCTTCGAGCCCTGGGCGATCTTGATCTCGAGCTGGTCGGCCCGGGCGAGGTACTGGGCGGTGACGCCGAAGCGGGCCGAGGCGACCTGCTTGATCCGCGCGTCGTGGCGCTCGCCGTCCGGGCCGGGAACGTACCAGGCCGGGTCCTCGCCGCCTTCGCCCGTGTTCGCCGCGCCGCCGGCGCGCTGGATTCCGATCGTCAGTGCCTGGTGGGCCTCCGGCGACAGCGCCCCGACCGACATCGCCGAGACGACGAAGCGCCGCACGATGTCGCGGGCGGGTTCGACGAGGTCGAGCTTGATCGGGCCGTCAGGGCGGCGCCGGACGCGGAACCCATCACGGACGACGGCGCTCGGGCCGGCGAGCGCGGTCCGATATCGGTCGAGCGCCTCCGCCGACCCATTCGTCGCGAGCGCGGTGATCTCGCCGGCGATCCGCGGCGCGAACAGGTGGGCCTCGCCATCGGCCCGGAAGCGGGCGAATCCCGGGTCGGGCAGCCTGTTGTGGGGCGTGTCGGCGGCGATCGACCGGGCGGCGACGGCCCGGCGGAGGCCGCGCCCGGCGATGTCGGCGAACGAGACGGTTCCCGGCCATGCCGGCGCACC
The DNA here is from genome assembly GCA_035709325.1 of Candidatus Limnocylindrales bacterium. Lineage (GTDB taxonomy): Bacteria > Chloroflexota > Limnocylindria > Limnocylindrales > CSP1-4 > CF-46. The sequence goes on from DASTEU010000222.1 coordinate 3,471, forward strand.
CGGGAAGCAGCGGGCGAGGACGGCGGCGTCGAGCTCGATCGTCTCGAACAGGAGCCCGCCGATGTACGAGGCGATCGTGCTGATTCCCATCCGGGCGAGCGTCTTGCGCAACCCGGCCTCGAACGCCGCGAGGAGGTTGGCGACTGCGGCCTCGGGCGCCAGATCCTCGGCACCGCGCGAGCCGGCCGTCTCACTCGCCAGCTCGACCGCGAGCCAGGGGACTGCGGCGGTCGCGCCGGCGGCGAGGGCCATCGCCAGGCCGTGGACGTCGAGGAGGTCGGCGGCATCGACGAGGATGTCGGCCCGGCCGCGGAGCCCGGCCTCGGTCAGGGCGGTGTTCACCGCACCGACCGCGAGCGGCGACGGGATCGGCAACCGCTTGAAATCGAAGGCGCGATCGGACAACACGAGGAGTTCGGTCCGGCCGCGTGCGGCGGCCACGGCAGCGGCGCCCAGCCGTTCGAGCGCGACCTCGAGCCCGCCCGGCCCGTCCGCCGCGTTCCACGTCGCGTCGAGCCGGACGATCCGGCCCGGGAATGCCGCGAGCAGCCGCTCGAGGTCGGCGACGACCGGGCGATCGAGCCGAAGCGTCCGCGACCGCCGGCCGACCCGTGGCGGCCCGCCGAGCAGCGCCGGCCGGCGCCCGAGATCGACCCGCAGGTCCATGACGGCCCGCTCCCGCTCGGGATCGATCGGCGGGTTGGTCACCTGGGCGAACGACTGGCGGAGGTGATCGGCGACCGGCCGGTCGACCCTCGCGAGGCCGGGCGTCGGCGTGTCGTCGCCCATTGACCACAGCGGCTCGTGGGCCTCGAGGACCATCGTCTTGATGTCGAGTCGGGCCTTCTCCGAGTCGAGCCCGGCGAGGTAGCGGAGTGACGAAGGGGTTCGGGCACCGGCTGCGGGCGCCAGGTCGAAGTGGGCCGGCCGCGGCGCGTCGTGGACCGGCAGGCGGCGGAGCAGGTGCGATTTCGCGTCGGCGTCCTCGAGGACGAGGCGCCGCCGCGGGTCGACGAGGAGCATCTCCCCCGGACCCAGCCGCCCGCGGCGGACCGTGTCGGACGCGGCCAGGGGGATCGCCCCGGC
>DASTEU010000223.1:0-3294 GCA_035709325.1 Candidatus Limnocylindrales bacterium
GTGCCGTCTGGACCCGGGTTCGGCGAGCGGCTCGGCGGGCGGCTCGTGAGCAGCCGCGGCGGCTGGATCGCGTCGTTCGGGCTCGGGGCGATCTTCGCCGTCGGCTGGACGCCGTGCATCGGGGTGATCCTCGGCGGAATCCTGGGCCTCGCCTCGACGTCCGAGACGGTCCTCCAGGGCGGCCTGCTCCTCGTCGCCTACACCGCGGGCCTCGGCCTGCCCTTCCTCGCCATCGCCCTGGTCTACGACCGGGCGCCGGCGCTGCTCCGGCCGCTCGTTCGCCACGGGCGGGCGGTCTCGGTCATCGGTGGCGCCCTCGTCGTCGCGATCGGGGTCGCGATGGTCATGGACTGGCTGGCCCTCGTCCCGAGCTGGTTCCCGTTCCTCACGGGCGTCTGAGTGACCGATCGCCCCGGCTTCACCCACCGGCGGGAGCGGCACGGCCTCGTCGGTCCGTTCGGGGGGCGCCAGATCGCCGTCGCGGTCCTCGCGATCGCCCTCGTCGCGATCGTCCTCCTGATCGCGACCCGCCCGCTCGGCTCGGTCGACCCGATCGGCCCGAACGACCCGCGGGCGACGCAGTTCGTCCTCGACCCGAACGCCCGGATCGGCGTCCGCGAGGGCCAGATCGCGCCCGAGCTCGAGGTCGCCCTCGAGGACGGCTCGACGTACCGGCTGACCGACCTCGACGGGCAGCCCGTTCGGCTGGCCGACCTGCGCGGCCGGGGCGTCTGGCTGAACTTCTGGGCGTCGTGGTGTCCACCGTGCCAGGCCGAGACCCCGATCCTGCGCGACCTCGCCGAACAGTACGTCGACGATGGCCTCACGGTCGTTGGGATCAGCGTCCAGGAGACGAGCGAAGCCGACGTCCGGGCCTACGCCGAGCGCTACCAGCTGGGCTACACGATCGCCGCCGACGTGTCGGGCCACATCTTTCGCCTCTACCGCCCGCCGGGTCTGCCGACCCAGGTCTTCATCGGGCCCGACGGCGCAATCCGGTCGATCGTCCTCGCGCCGCTTTCGGCGGCAGCGGCCGAGGCCCAGATCCGGGCGATCCTGCCTTAGTCATGAGCGGAGTGACCCGGCGGGGTTCGGCTCTGGTACCAACCGGCGTGGTGGTACATCGCTCCGGAGGGCACTCCGGCGACGCCTCCGAGCGTGCGTCGCGGCTCGCGGGCGCCGGGCCGGGCCGAATCGCGGGTGTAGCACTACTCGGGTTGGTGAATGGGGAGGAAGTGGCGACGGACCACCGTTGCGATGAACGCGTGGCGAGTGGGATGGCGACGTGTGAGGTGCGCCGGCTGCCGCGGGCCTCGTTTACCAACCGGGGTGGTGGTACATCGCTCCGGCGGCCCGGCCGGGGCTTCTCCGAGCGTGGCTCGCGGCTCCCGACAGCCCAAACGGGCCGAATCGCGCGCGTAGCACTACCCGGGTTCGTGAGTGGGAGGGAAATGGCGACGGACCACCGTGTTGGTGACGATGCCGGCTCCGCCGCCCCACGGCATCCCGCCGGGAGGTAGGCGCGCCGCCGGACGAATGTCTCGGTGATCGGCGGTCCGTCGTTGATCAAGACAGTAGGGTTCGGGCCCTATCCCGGGCACCTGCCGGGCGTCATGAAGGATGTAGGTCGCATGTCACCCGCGGCCTACGTCATCCGGCCGCCCGAAGGCGCCCAGCCCCTGCCGCCAGCGGCTACCGCGGCTCGAACCGGAACCGGTCCCGATCCGGCACGAGGCGCCCGATCGGCGTCTTGGACTCGTGCGAGAGGACGATCGTCCAGTTCTCCTCCGCCGCCTGCGCGAAGAGCGCGCCCTTCACCGCCACGGAGTCGAGCGGGAAGTCGTCGAACGCGGTGACCCATCGCGGATTCGCCGACCACGGCCGCATGAAGAGATCGCCGAGGAACGCCAGGGGAGCCGCGCCCGGGGCGCGAACGACGATCGCCTGGTGGCCGGCCGAATGACCGCCGGTCGGGACGACCGAGACGCCCGGCTGGATCTCCCGTTCGCCGTCGGCCCAGCCGTCCGCGCCCCAGTCGCGGACGAGGCGGATCTCGGGCTGGTCGTACGACGCAACGAGGCGCGAGTTGTCGCCGAGGGCGATCTCCCACTCGGCTCGCTGGGCGACGATCGTCGCGCGCGGGAAGGCCCGCGTGCCGTCGGCCCGGAGCAGGCCGCCGGCATGGTCGAAGTGGAGGTGGCTCATCGCCACGACGTCGACGCTGCCGGGATCGAAGCCGGCGGCCACGAGTGCGGGAACGATCGCGAACCCCCGGTACTGGCGCATCTCGCGAACCTTGTCGCTCACTCGCTCGCCGATCCCGGTCTCGACCAGGACCCGGCCGGCCCGCGTCTCGACGAGCAGGCAGTTGAGCGCCTGGAGCAGGCGATGCTCGCCGTCGATCTCGTCGGCGACGAGGCGGTCCCACAGGAGCCGCGGGACCGGCCCGAACAGCGCGCCGGCGTCGGAACGGAACGAGCCGGCCTGGACGAGCGCCGCCCGCGTCCCGCCGCCGAGCTCGATCGCCCAGTCGACCGCGTCGTTGATGCTCACCCGCCGACCGTACCAGACCCGCTCATGCCGACGCGCCCGTGTAGTGGCGAGCCCGAACCGCCAGACCTTGAGGGTCGTCGTCTTGCCGGCGCCGTTCGGGCCCAGGAAGCCGACGATCTCGCCGGGCGACACCTCGAAGTCGATGCCGGCGACCACGGCGACCTGCCGCGTTCGGCGCCGGAAGAGGCTGCCGGCAGCCGCCCGGACACCGCCTTCGCGTCGGGCACCTCGTAGGTCTTGCGAAGGCCGCGGACCCGGATCGAGGGGCGGCCGGGGGACGACGAATCGGTCTGGGTCACTGCCTGCGCCGGGCGGGCTCAGCCGGCCGGCTTGCGCTCGACGAAGTCGCGATGGAACGCGGATGCGGTCGGCTCGGACTGGCCCTGGTACTTCGAACCGAGCTCGGGCGAGCCGTAGGGCCGCTCGGCTGCCGATGTCATCCGGAAGAAGCTTATCTGACCGATGCTCATGCCGTAGTAGAGCGCGATCGGCAGATTCGCGACGTTCGAAAGCTCAAGCGTCAGATTGCCTTTCCACCCGGGATCGACATATCCCGCAGTGGAATGGATGAGCAGACCGAGGCGGCCGAGCGATGAGCGCCCTTCGAGCCTGGCGACGAGATCGTTCGGCAGCTCGACCCATTCGAGGGTCTGGCCCAGGACGAACTCGCCGGGGTGGAGGACGAAGGGCTCGTCGTCGGCAACCGTCAACAGCTCGGTCAGGTCCGGCTGCGGCGCGCGG
>DASTEU010000224.1:0-4878 GCA_035709325.1 Candidatus Limnocylindrales bacterium
GAAGACCGAAGGGACCCTCGCCGGGAGGCGGGGGTTTTTTGTTGCTCAGGATCGGGGACGGGAGAACGCGACATGACGATGACCAAGGGGGAGTCGGCCAAACCGCCGAGTCCCACCGCGCGCCGGACGCATGTGCCGGGCGACGGGACCGCGCACGCCGCGGCCGTCGAGGGGGCCCGTCGCGCGATGCTCGCGGACGCCCGGCCGCGCAACCGGACCCGGATCGGCGCCGACGTCGTGTGCGAGGCGCTCATCCGCCAGGGCGTCGACGTCTTCTTCAGCTACCCCGGCGGCGTGATCCTGCCGCTCTACGACGTGCTCGGCGACTACCCCGAAATCCGTCACGTCCTCGTCCGCCACGAGCAGGGCGGCGCCCACGCCGCCGACGGCTACGCCCGCGTCACCGGCAAGGTCGGGGTCTGCATGGGCACGTCCGGCCCCGGCGCGACGAACCTCGTGACCGGCATCGGCACCGCATTGCTCGACTCCGTCCCGATGGTCGCGATCACCGGCAACGTCCCCGGCGTCCTCATCGGCAAGGACGCGTTCCAGGAGATCGACATCAATGGCATCACGTTGCCGATGACGAAGCACAACTACCTGGTCCGCGATGCCGACGACCTGCCGCGCGTCTTCGCCGAGGCCTTCCATATCGCCCGGACCGGCCGGCCGGGGCCGGTCCACATCGACATCACGAAGGACGCGCTCCAGCAGGAGACGAACGTCCAGCATCCCTCGGACGAGGACATCGTCGCGGGGCTGCCCGGCTTCCGGCCGAACCTCGATGCAAACGGCCGCCAGCTGAAGCTTGCCGTCGCCGAGATCGCCCGGGCGAAGCGGCCGATGATTCTCGCCGGCCACGGCGTCCTCCACGCCGAGGCCTGGGACGACCTGGTCGCGTTCGCGGAGAAGACCCAGATCCCGGTCGCGCATACGCTGCTCGGCGTCGGCGCGATCCCCGAGGACCACCCCCTGAGCTACGGCTACATGGGGATGCACGGCTGGAAACACGTCAACCGGGCGATCCAGTCGGCCGACCTCCTCCTCGCGATCGGGATGCGCTTCGACGATCGGGTCACCGGCAACGTCCGGACCTACGCGCCGTATGCTCGGATCGTCCACGTCGACATCGATCCGGCGGAGATCGGCAAGAACGTCGCGGTCGAGGTCCCGATCGTCGGCGACGCCGGCCGCGTCCTGCGGGCGCTCCTGCCGATGGTCGCCGCCGTCGAGCCAGCAGAACGGAGCGACTACTTCGACCAGCTCGCCGAGTGGCGCCGCGAGTCCGAATCGAGCTCGTGGCACGGCTCGGGTGCCTGGCGCGACGGTCTCCTGTCGGCCGACTACGTGGTGAGCCGGATCGGCGAGTTGACCGATCACCGGGCGACGTACGTCGCCGACGTCGGCCAGAACCAGATGTGGCTCGCCCGCTACACGGGCTTCCGCGAACCGAATTCGCATGTCAGTTCCGGCGGCCTCGGGACGATGGGCTTCAGCGTCCCGGCAGCGATGGGAGCGGCCCTCGGCCGGCCCGACCGCGAGACGTGGGCGATCACCGGCGACGGCGGCTTCCAGATGACGTCGCAGGAGCTGATGACGCTCGTCCAGGACCGGATCCCGGTCAAGATCGCACTCTTCGACAACAAGAAGCTCGGAATGATCCGCCAGTGGCAGGAGATCATCTACGCCGGCAACTATCACTCGGCCCACCTGATGGGGCCGGACTACGTGAAGCTCGCCGACGCGTACGGCATTCCGGCGTTCCGGGCCCAGACGCCCGACGAAGTCGACGACGCGATCCGGGCCGCTCAGGCGGTCGACGGCCCGGCCTTCATCTGGTTCGAGATCGCCGAGGAGCAGAACATCTTCCCGATGATGCCCGCCGGCAAGGGACTCTCCGACCTCATCGAGAAGTGGGAAGGGGCCGACGAGTGAGCGGGGACTCGAGCTCCAACGGGCGGGTGCCCGACCCCGCGGCGACGCCGGCCGCGGCGCCGGCCGCGGGTGCATCCGTTCCGGCCCATGCGGCGGCACCCCCCGCCCGGCCCCTCCCGGGTGGCGGTGAGATCCGCCGCCACACGCTCATCGCGATCGTCCTCGACAAGCCCGGCGTCCTCAACCGGGTCGCGTCGCTCATGCGGGCGCGCAACTTCAACATCGATTCGCTCGCGGTATCGCGGACCGATCAGCCGGACGTCAGCCGCATGACGATCACCCTCCGCGGCGACGACGTCGCCGTCGAGCAGGCGGCCAAGCAGCTCTACCGGCTCATCGACGTGCTGAAGGTCCAGGACGTCACCTCCGAGCCGACGATCGGCCACGAGCTGGCGCTCGTGAAGATCCGGGCGAGCGATGCGAACCGAGCCGAGGTGATGAAGCTCGTCGAGCTCTCGAAGGGCCGGGTCGTCGACCTCGCCACCGACGCGCTCGTCGTCGAGGTCACCGGGACCGAGGCCGAGGTCGACGCGTTCGTCGCACTCGTCCGGAACTACGGGATCAAGGAGCTGGTTCGAACCGGGGCGGTCGTGATGAGTCGAGGATCCAGCTCCATCGAGGAGGCATCCTCGGGGCGATGGCGTCGCGGAGCTCCGCCTCGCGCCTCGGAGGGCGATACGCAGGTCACCGTTGAGGGTGCCAGTTCAGGAGAGGGAGGGAGACGATGACCGCGCGCATGTACTACGACAACGACGCCGATCCGTCGGCGCTGGCGGGGCAGAAGGTCGCGATCATCGGGTACGGGTCGCAGGGGCACGCTCATGCCCTGAACCTCCACGAGTCGGGTGTCGACGTCGTCGTCGGGCTGGCAGCCGGGTCGAAGAGCCGGCCGCTCGCCGAGGAGGCCGGCCTTCCGGTCGCCGACGTGGCCGAAGCCGTGCGGGCCGCCGACGTCGTGATGATCCTCGTTCCCGACACCGCCCAGAAGGCCGCCTACGACGCGGGGATCGGGCCCAACCTGCGGGCCGGTCAGCTGCTGATGTTCGCCCACGGCTTCAACATCCACTTCGGGCGGATCGACCCGCCGGGCGACGTCGACGTCGGGATGGTCGCCCCGAAGGGCCCCGGTCACCTCCTGCGCAGCGTCTACCAGGCCGGCGGCGGCGTGCCCGCGCTGTTCGCCGTCCACCGCGACGCGACGGGGACCGCCCGGGCCCGCGTGCTGGCCTACGCTCGAGCCCTGGGCTGTACCCGGGCCGGAGTCCTCGAGACGACGTTCGCCGAGGAGACCGAGACCGACCTGTTCGGCGAGCAGGCGGTCCTCTGCGGCGGGACTGCCGCGCTCGTGAAGATGGCCTTCGAGACGCTCGTGGAGGCCGGCTACCAGCCGGAGCTCGCGTACTTCGAGACGATGCACGAGCTCAAGCTCATCGTCGACCTCATGTACCGCGGCGGACTCAACTTCATGCGCTTCAGCGTCAGCGACACCGCCGAATACGGCGACTACGTCAGCGGGCCGCGGATCATCGACGAACGCGTCCGCGAGACGATGCGGGCGGTCCTCGGCGACATCCAGAACGGCTCCTTCGCCGATCGCTGGATCGCCGAGAACGACGCGGGCCGGGCCGAGTTCGAGCGGCTTCGGGCCCAGGATCGGGACCACCAGATCGAACAGGTCGGGGCCGCCCTCCGGGCCCAGATGGCGTTTCTCGACCCCGTCGTCGTCACGGCCGGCCAGGCCCAGGCCGCGGCAACCGGCGGGAGGTCCCGGTCGTGAGCGGGCCGGCCGTCGCTCCGGGCTCCGTCCGGATCTTCGACACCACGCTCCGCGACGGCGAGCAGGCGCCCGGCGCCGGCCTGACCGCCGCCGAGAAGCTCGAGGTCGCCCGCCAGCTGGCTCGGCTCAGGGTCGACGTCATCGAGGCCGGCTTCCCGGCCGCTTCACCGGGCGACTTCGAAGCCGTCCAGAGAATCGCCCGCGAGACGAAGGGCGGCATCGCGGTCGCCGCGCTCGCCCGCTGCCGCGAGGGCGACCCCCAGCGAGCCGTCGAGGCGATCCGGGTCGCCGAGCGGCCACACCTCCACGTCTTCATCGCGACTAGCGACATCCACCTCAAGCACAAGCTCCGCCTCACGCGCGACGAGGCACTGGCCGAAGCCGTCCGCTGGGTTCGCTACGGCCGGGAAGCGCTCGGCGCGGACGCCGAGATCGAGTTCAGCGCCGAGGACGCCTCGCGGACCGACGCCCGCTACCTCATGAAGGTCTACGGGGCCGTCGTCGAGGCCGGCGCCACGACCGTCAACATCCCCGACACCGTCGGTTATGCCATTCCCTCGGAGTTCGGTGCGCTCGTCGGCCGGGTCGTGGACCTCGTCGGTCGCGACGCGACGGTCAGCGTCCACTGCCACAACGACCTGGGCCTCGCGACGGCGAACACGCTGGCGGCGGTTCAGGCGGGCGCCCGCCAGGTCGAGGTGACGATCAACGGCCTCGGTGAGCGGGCCGGCAACGCGTCGCTCGAAGAGGTCGTCATGGCCCTCCGGACCCGCCCCACCCAGTTCCCCGAGCTGGCCAGCGGCGTCCAGACCGAGCAGATCACGGCGGCCTCGCGCCTCGTCAGCTACCTGACCGGCTTCGCCGTGCAGCCGAACAAGGCGGTCGTCGGCAGCAACGCCTTCGCCCACGAGTCGGGCATCCACCAGGACGGGGTCATCAAGAACCCGTTGACGTACGAGATCATGACGCCGCAGTCGGTCGGGCTGACCGGCAGCCAGCTGACGATCGGCAAGTTGTCCGGCCGGCGCGGCCTCCAGGGCAAGCTGCGCGAGCTGGGCCACGAGGTCGACGGCGAGGCGCTCGACGCGCTCTACCGCCAGGCGATCGCCCTCGCCGACTCGAAGAAGGAGGTCACCGACGCCGACCTGCTTGCCCTCGTCGAGCAG
>DASTEU010000225.1:0-3205 GCA_035709325.1 Candidatus Limnocylindrales bacterium
GACGCCCTGGGCGGCGTGACGATCAACGTCCAGATCCCGGTCAGCGACGAGACCTACCCGTCGGACACCGGCCGCATGTCGCGGGTCTACATCCCGTCCGGGATCCAGCACATGACCGGTGCCGAGGCTCTCGTCTACGCCCGCTCCCGGCACAGCGGCCTCGGCGACTTCGATCGCGGCGCCCGCCAGCAGCGGGTCCTGACGTCGCTCCGCGAGCAGGCCGACATCGCCAACCTCGTCCCGCGCATTCCGCAGCTCGTCGACGCCGTCAAGGCCACGGTCCGGACCGACATCCCCCAGGGCGAGCTGGCGAAGCTGGCGGGGCTGGCCGACGCCGTCGACACCAAGAACATCCGCTCGTACGTCTTCGCCTACCCCCGCTACGGCACGCAGGACATCACCGGCGTCTACCGCTACCTGCCCGACATCGGCAAGATCCGGGCCGCCGTTGCGAGCGCCTTCGACGTCGATTCGGAGCTCGATGACCGGCGCGAAGCGTTCGGCCAGGAGGGAGCGACGATCTGGGTCCTCAACGGATCGGGCAAGGCCGGCCACGCGACGAACATCGCCGGCTACCTCGAGTACTACGGCCTGATCGCCTCGGCGCCGAACCAGCGGCCCGACAACGTCCCGAACGCGACCCGGATCGTCGTCTACAACGGCGCCGAGGCCGAGCTGCCGGCGACGATCGAGTTCCTCGAGGCGACGTTCGACACGACCGTCGTGAGCCAGACCGATCCGACCGCGACGGTCGACATCGTGATCACCGCGACCGGCTCGACGCCGGAGCTCGTCCCGCCCGAGGGTCCCTGAGCGGCCCCGTCGTTACCGCTTCCGCCCCTCCGCTTTCCGCCCCTCCGCTGCCGCCCCGTCAGGCGGGTTCGATCTCCGTCAGCCAGTGGCGGTACTCGGGGAGCCGGCCGCGCACCGCGTCGAAGTAGCGGTCCCGGGCGAGCCGCCCGATCGGGCCGATGTCGCCGGAACCGACCGGTCGATGGTCGATCTCGACGACCGGCGAGACCTGGACGCCGGTGCCGCACAGGAACATCTCGTCGGCGACGTACAGCTCCGAGCGATCGATCGAGCGGATCTCGACCGGGATCTTCTCGTTCGTGAGGAGCTCGATCATCGCTTTGCGGGTCACGCCCTCGAGAATGTCGTCGTTCACCGGCGGGGTCAGGGCGACGCCGTCGCGGATCATGAAGAGGTTCGCGGCCGAGGCCTCGTTGACGTGGCCGTCGGCGGTCAGGACGATCGCCTCGTCGAAGCCGTTCAGCTCGGCCTCCGACTTCTGGAAGGCCATGTTCACGTAGCCCCCGACGATCTTGCCGCGGGCCGGCAGCGCCTCGTCGGCGTTCCGCCGCCAGGTCGAGGTCATGACCCGCACGCCCAATTCGGTGTCGATGTAGTTCCCGAACGGGATCGTGATGATGTAGAGCTGGTTCTCGAGGTGATGGAGGCGGACGCCGATCGCCCGGGTCGACTTGTAGAACGACGGACGGATGTAGACGTCCTCGCGGAAGCCGTTGCGGCGCACGGTCTCGACGATCAGGCCGGTCAGCTCGTCGACCGACGGAACGTTCTCCATGAGCATGATCCGGCACGACTGGCGGATCCGCTCGACGTGCTCGCGGATCTTGAGCCCGAAGAGCTTGCCCTGCTCCTGGTTCCAGTAGGCCCGGATGCCCTCGAAGACCGCCGTCCCGTACATGAACGCGTGGGTCATGATGCTGACCTTGGCGTCCCGGAGCGGCACGTACTCGCCCTCGAAGTAGCAGATGACGCCCTCGAGGTCGCGGGCCGCGGCGGGAGCGGCGGCGGGTGCCTCGGCGGCCGACTCGGGGGCCGTGGATCGGGTGGCGGACGCCTGGGACGACTTCTGGTCGAGCATGGAACGGCTCCTGCATGGACGCGGCGCCGCGGGCGCCGCGGGAGGGTCGTCGGACGGTCGCCCGAGTATACCAGCGGCCTCGGGCCGTTCCGGAAGGGCCGATCGGGGCCGGCGGAGGGGGGCCGGATGGGCCCGTCCTCGCCCCCGGACGATGGACCGTGCGTGCGCTGCGTGCGGCGGCCCCAGAGCCCGTTCATGGTCGGGCCCGTCCGATCAACCTCAGTGGTGGACTGGCGACACGCGAGCGCGGTGAGTCCCCGATTCGGCCCGGCGGCGCATGAACTCGTGCGCCTCCACGCTCGAATGTCGGCAGCTCACCAGCGTGGTCGATCGCCCGGGAGCGGCCGAGAGCGGCCGAGCCGGGCCGCGGGACGCGGGAGCGGACTCAGACGACCCCGAGCATCGCCAGAATCACGCTCACGAGGTACACGAGGTAGAACGCGCCCCCGACGAGCAGCCGCCGGCCCGTGAGCCGGCCGGCCCGAGCCATCGGGATGAAGATGAGCGCCGACGAGAGGAACGCGATCCCACTGGAAGCGAATGCGAGCCGGCTGCCCTCGGTGAAATGCCAGGCAGACGATGCGAACAGGAGGGCGACGACCGTCGGGATCGTCGACTGGAAGACCATCGCGCCGGTGATGTTGCCCATCGCGAGCGTGTCCTTGCCCTGTCGGACCCAGATGACCGAGTTGAACTTTTCGGGCAGCTCGGTCGCGATCGGGGCGATGACGAGCGCCAGCAGCGCCTCGTCGAGCCCGAACGAGGTCGCCAGGTGCTCGACCGCGCCGACGAAGAAGTAGGCGCCCGCGACGATGAGCCCGAGCGCGGCGAGCACCTGCAGGTTGACGACGCGCAGCCGCGGCGCCTCGGGGTGCGAGAGGTGCGCCCGCCGGTCGAGGCGGTGGAAGCGGAGCGGGGCGAGGTCCTCCGCGTCCACGTCCGGGTCGGCCTCGAAGTGGGCCTTGACGTACCAGGCGTAGATGCCGATGAGGATCAGCGCGACGATCCACTTGAGCCAGACGGGTTCGAGCGGCAGGAAGGCGGCACCGATCGCAAGCGCGTAGGCGATGGCGAAGTAGCGCATGTCGTGGGCCAGGACCCCGGTGTCGACCGGCATGAGGTCGCCCGCCGGACGCCGGCGGGCCACGATGAGAACCGCGACACCGGTCACGAACATGGCAAGCGTCGAGAGCATGAAGGGCGCTCCGAGGATCGCCCCGACGCCGACGGCATGGGAGGCCTCCGTGCCGCTGCCGAAGAGGATCGCGATGATCGGGATCATCGTCTCGGGCAGGGCCGTCCCGACGGCCGCGA
>DASTEU010000226.1:0-3081 GCA_035709325.1 Candidatus Limnocylindrales bacterium
GATGCCGCGTTCCTGCGCCACGTCCCCACGGTCATCGCCCGACTCGACAGCCTGGAGGCCGAGATCCATGCCGCCCGCTAGCCCGACCGCCGATTCGTTCCTCCGCTCCGGCAAGGTCCGCGACCTGTACGCGGTCGGCGACGACCGGCTGCTGCTCGTCGCCTCGGACCGGCTCTCGGCGTTCGACGTCGTCCTGCCGACCGAGATTCCCGACAAGGGCCGGGTCCTGACCGGCCTGTCGCGTTTCTGGTTCGGCGAGACAGCCGGGATCGTCCCGAACCACCTGCTCGGCGCGGCGCCCGGCGACCTCCCGGAGGGCTTCCTGCCCGACGCGTCGGCGGCGACCGAGCTGCGCGGGCGGATGATGCTCTGCCGGCGGGTCGACGTCCTGCCGATCGAGGTGATCGTCCGGGGTTATCTCGCGGGCTCCGGCTGGAAGGACTACGGGCGGACCGGCGCGGTCTGCGGCATCCCCCTGCCGGCCGGGCTCCGCGAGAGCGAGCGCCTGCCGGAGCCGCTGTTCACACCGTCCACGAAGGCCGATGTCGGCCACGACGAAAACATCTCGTTCAGCGACGCGGCGGCGCTCGTCGGACCGGAGGTGGCGGCCCGCGTGCGCGACGTGGCGATCGCCCTCTACCGCCACGGGTCGGCCGTGGCCGAGCCGGCCGGGATCATCCTCGCCGACACGAAGTTCGAGTTCGGGATCGACCGCTCGACCGGCGAGCTGTTGCTCATCGACGAGGTCCTGACCCCCGACTCGTCGCGCTTCTGGGACGCCGCCGCCTACGAGCCGGGACGGGCCCAGGCGAGCTTCGACAAGCAGTTCGTCCGCGACTGGCTCGAGACGCAGCCGTGGGACAAGACGCCGCCCGGGCCTGCGCTCCCGGCCGACATCGTCGCCGGCACGCGGGCCCGCTATGTCGAGGCGTTCGAGCGAATCACCGGGGCGAGCTTCGAGCGCTATCTTGCCGACGACGTGATCGCCCGATGAGCCCGACGACCGACTTCCGCTTCGCGGTCAACGTCACTCCCAAGGAGGGCATCCTCGATCCCCAGGGCCGCGCGGTCGAGGGCAGCCTCGGCCATCTCGGGATCGAGGGCGTGTCGGCGGTCCGCGTCGGCCGCCGGATCGAGCTGACGGTCGCCGCCGCCGACAAGACGACCGCGCGCGCGATCGTCGAGCGGCTCGCGTCCGAGTTGCTCTCGAACCCGCTCATCGAGGCCTACGAAGTGGAGCCACTCGGCGGCGCGTCGTCGACCGTCGGGACCGCCGCGGGGGCGACCGCGTGAGCGTCCGGATCGGCGTCGTGATCTTCCCCGGCTCGAACCGCGACGTCGACGCGGTCAACGCCCTCCAGGTCGCCGGCGCGGAACCGGCGCTGCTCTGGCACGAGCAGGCATCGCTCGAGGGCGTCGCGGCGGTCCTCCTGCCGGGCGGCTTCGCCTACGGCGACTACGTCCGGGCGGGCGTCATCGCCCGCTTCAGCCCGGTGATGCGGTCAGTCGCCGCGTTCGCCGGCGAGGGCGGCCTCGTGCTCGGGATCTGCAACGGCTTCCAGGTCCTGACCGAGGCCCATCTGCTGCCGGGCGCCCTGCTTCTGAACCGCGGCCTGCGCTTCGTCTCCCGCGAGGTGGCGATCGCGCCGGAGCGCCTCGATTCGCCGTTCACGAGGGCGATCGCCGAGCGCGGCCCGCTCCGGATGCCGGTAGCCCACGGCGAGGGCTGCTTCTACGCCGACGACGTGACGCTCCACGGCCTCGAGCGCGACGGCCAGGTCCTGTTCCGATACGTCGACCCACTCGACGGCCGGGTCGCAGGCGGCGAAGGCGATCCCGCGAATCCGAACGGCTCGCTGCGGGCGATCGCCGGCGTGACGAACGCCGCCGGCAACGTCGCGGGACTCATGCCGCATCCGGAGACCGCGGTCGAGGCCGTCCTCGGATCGGCCGACGGCCTGGGGATCATCCGCTCGCTCGTGGAGAGTGCGGCGGAGCGGGCGGCCGGGCCGGCCGCCGTGGCGGTGGGCAGCCGGTGACGGCCGTGGCCGAGCGCGAGGCCGAGCCACTCCACCGCCGGCTCGGCGTCACCGACGACGAGCTCGACGCGATCCGCGGCCGGCTCGGCGGCCGCGACCCGAACGAGCTCGAGCTCGCGATGTTCAGCGTCATGTGGAGCGAGCACTGCTCCTACAAGAGCTCGAAGCCGCTCCTCCGGACGCTGCCCACGGCCGGCGCGGGCGTCGTCGCGGGCCCCGGCGAGAACGCCGGCGTCATCTCGATCGGCGACGGGCTCGCGGTCGCCTTCAAGATCGAGTCGCACAACCACCCGAGCGCGGTCGAGCCCTACCAGGGTGCGGCGACCGGCGTCGGCGGCATCCTCCGCGACATCTTCACGATGGGCGCCCGCCCGATCGGCGTCCTCGACGCGCTTCGCTTCGGCGATCCCGCGTCCGCCCGGACGCGCCATCTGGTCGCCGGCGTCGTCGGCGGGGTCGGCGGCTACGGCAACTGCGTCGGCGTGCCGACGCTCGGCGGCGAGCTCGTCTTCGATCCGTCCTACGAGGGCAACCCGCTCGTCAACGTCATGGCGATCGGCCTGCTCGAGGAGCGGCTCCTGACGCTCGCCTCGGCGCCGGGACCCGGCAACCTGGTCGTGCTGTTCGGTTCGACGACCGGCCGCGACGGGATCGGCGGAGCGAGCGTCCTGGCCTCGGCCACGTTCGCGGACGTGGAGGTGTCGAAGAGGCCCTCGGTCCAGGTAGGTGAGACCTCGGACCGAGGGCCCGCAGGAGCTTCACCTCGGTCCTCGGTGAGCGCGAAGCGGCCCTCCGTCCAGATTGGCGACCCTTTTGCCGAGAAGTTGCTCATCGAAGCGTCGCTCGAGCTGATCGAGCGGGGGCTCGTCGTGGGGCTTCAGGACCTCGGCGCGGGCGGGATCACCTGCGCGACGTCGGAGACCGCCGACCGGGCGGGCACGGGCATGCGGATCGAGCTCGGCGCGATCCCGCGCCGCGAGCCCGGGATGGAGCCGTTCGAGGTGATGATCTCCGAATCGCAGGAGCGCATGCTCGCGATCGT
>DASTEU010000227.1:0-2036 GCA_035709325.1 Candidatus Limnocylindrales bacterium
ATCAACCGATCGAAATCCCAATAGGTTCGCTCGCCGGTCTCGGCGGTCGTGACCGAGTCCGTCGTGTAGACCTGGTTGCCGGCGACGCCACCGACCTCGGGATCGGCGAGGGGCCGCACGATCGCGCGCAAGGCGTCCGCCGCGAACCTCGTGTTCGCATCGGTGAACACGACGACCTCGCCGGTGGCGCGGGCGACGGCGGCATTGAGCGCGTCGGCCTTGCCGACCCGCTCGAGGTCGAGCACGGTCACCCGCCGTCCCGTCGCCGCCGCGCGGGCGATCGCGACGGTCTCGTCATCGGAGCCGTCGGAGGCCACGATGACCTCCAGGCAGTCGGCCGGATAGTCGATCGCCGCGAGGTTCGCGAGCCGGTCGCCGATGCTGCCAGCTTCGTTGCGGGCCGCGATGACCACCGTGACCGGTGGCTCGATCGGGGCCGCCTTCACCGGACGCGGCCGCAGGGCCCCGCGGGCGACGATCAGCAGCGGTGCTCCGACGTACGTGAACGCAACGAGCGCTCCCGACGCCCAGAAGAGGATCCGCCGGATCACGGGTCGGGGGCGCCGTTCACGGCCCGGACAGGCGGTCGGCCTCGTCGGGCTCCGGCATCGCGATCGACCGCGTCGCCCCGCTCGTCGCGGCCCGGGCTCGACCGCGCCGCTCCGTCCGGCCCGGTCCGGCGCCGATGGGTGGCGCGACTGGTCGCTGGGCCGAAACCTCGACCGGGACGGCGGCCTGGCCGGCGCCCGAGCGGACGTCGCGGCGGAGGCGGGCGAGCGAGCCGCGCTCGGTCAGGATCACGCCGGCCGGGGTCGCGCCGACGAGCCGGAGGGACTCGCCGGCGAACGCGACGTCGTCGCGGCGGGAGCGGTCGCGGCGGGCCGTGAGGATGACCGAGTCGGCTGCCTGGGCAAGGGCCAGCGTCACCGGCGACGACTGGATCGGCGCGCCGGCGATGACGACGAGGCCGTTCTCGCCCGCGAGCTCCCGGATGATCCGGCGCAGCCGCTCGGGGTCGGCGCCCTCGATGCGGGCACGGCCGGCCGGCAGGATCGAGAGGGCCCCCGAGGCGTCGACGGGCAGGACCGGGGAGAGGTCGTCGGCCAGCAGCTCGGAGAGGCCCGGACGATCCTGCCAGTCATGGAGCCGGGTGATCGTGCCGCCGGCACCCGACCCGTCGACGAGGACGACACGCCGACCGAATCGACTCAGCGCTGCTGCGAGGTTGGCCGCCACGACGGCCGCCTGACCCTCCCAGTCGGCGTCGGTCACGAGGATCGAGCGGCGGGTCGCGCTCTCGGGGCCGAGGGCGACCTTGGCCGAGATGAGCCGGTACGGCGCGGCCGCACGGGACGTCGGCGCGGCGAGCACGACGAGGTCCTGCCCCTGGGGCGGGTCGCCGCCCGGGACCGGAACCGCGCCCAGGAGCGGCACCCCGGCCAGGTTCGCCAGCTCGCGGCCGGTCCGGATCGTATTGCCGAAGTACTCGAGCAGCAGGACGAGGACGATCGCGACGACGACGCCGGCGAGCGCGGCGAGGATGACGAGGAGCGAGATCTGCGGCGCGACCGGCACGTCGTTGGGCCGCGCGAACTCAATGATCTGGATGAGGCCCTCGGGCTGGCTCAGGCCGCCGGAAGTCAGCTGTTCGAGCTCCGTCGCGAGCGTGTTGGCGAGGTCGGTCGCCTGTTGCGGGTCGCCGGCCTGGACGCGGATCGTCAGGATCCGGGTGACGTCGTTCGCGGTCGCCCGAGTCGCCGCCGCAAAGTCCTCGGGCGTCAGGTCGAGTCCGAGCTCCTGGATCGTCGAGGACAGGATCTCCCGGGTCGTGACGTACTGCGCGTAGGTCTGGACGAGCAGGCCGCTCGAGCGAAGAACCTCGGTCGAGGTATTGAGCGGACCGACGAGGACCTTGACCTGCGACTCGTACGTCGGCGGGATCGTGGAGGCGACGAGGTAGCCCGTGAGGCCGGCGATCCAGGCGGACACGACGAGCGTCCACCACCAGCGCCTGGCAACCGCGAGATACCCGGACA
>DASTEU010000228.1:0-8947 GCA_035709325.1 Candidatus Limnocylindrales bacterium
CGGCCGGCATGCTCTACGGCGAGGTCCTGGGCCTGCCGATCGAGCGCTCGCTCAGGATCGGCGCCCGGGTCGCGGCGCTGTGCGTGGCCTCGACCGAGCTCGCCTCGCCGGACCTATCACCCGCCTCGGTCGCCGACCTCGCGGGCTGAACGCCGGCGACCGTCCGCGCTGGTGAGGCTCCCCGGCGGCGGCTTCGCGGCGACGACCAGCCTGACTGGTCCATCGCCGATATTCGAGCGTGGAGCCCGGCGAGATGGACCCGGCCGGCGCTGCACCCGTTCCCGACCACGCTGGGACATCTCCGAAACGATCAGCCACGTGCGTAAGCGGGTGTGCCCGCCGGAGCCCCGCCGGCCCGCCGCCCCGCCGCCCCGCCGCGCCTGACGGCGGTTTCGCGGCGGCGACTACTGCCAGCGGAAGAACCGGGCGGCGATCCCGAAACAGACGACGAGCCATGCCGCGAGGACCGCGAAGCAGACCCAGAGCGGCGAGAACGGCGTGCCGTCGACCATCACCTGGCGCAACGCGTCGCCGAGGTACGTCAGCGGCATCGCCCGCGCGACCGTCTGGAGCGCATCGGGCATGCCCTCGATCGGGAAGAACGTGCCCGAGAGGAACATCAGGGGGAACTGGACGACGCTCGTCATGCCGTTCGCGCTCTCCTCGCTCGTCGCGAACGAGGCGATGACGTAGCCGAGCGCGATGAACGCGAGCGAGCCGAGCAGCACGAGCAGCCCGATCAGCAGCCAGTTGCCGGCGACCTGGACGCCGAAGACGGCCGCGCCGACGCCGACGATGATGATCGTCTGGACGATCGCGATCAGCAGTCGCATCAGGACGTTGGACCCGACGAGCTGCCAGCGCCGCAGCGGCGTCGCGTGGAGACGCTTGAGGATCAGCTTCTCGCGATCGGCCACGAGGGGGATCGCCGCGAACACGCCGAGCTGCATGAGCGACATGCCGAGGATCGACGGCACCAGGTACGAGATGAAGTTCAGATCGTTCGTCTGGACCGACTGGAAGCTCGGGGCCACCGCGGGCGGCCGCCCGCTGGCGGCCTGGTTGACCTGGGCCAGGACGAAGCCGACCATCTGGCGCGTCGCGCCGTCGGCCGCGCTCTGGCTCGGGTCGGTGTAGACGGTGAGCTGGGCGGGTGCGCCGCCGGCCGCGACGGTCTCTCCGTAGCCGGCCGGGACGATGATGACCGCGTCCAGCTCGCCGTCGCGCATCCGCTCGGTGAGTTCCGCCTCGCCGCCTTCGACGAGCTCGACGTTCGGCAGCCCGGCGAAGGCGGCCCGGAGCCGGCCCGAGGCCTCCGAGCCATCGAGGTCGCCGAAGCCCATCGTCCGGTCGTTCGATCCGCCGCTGAAGATCGCCCCGAAGAGGAAGACGAAGATGAGCGGGAATGCGAGCGTCCAGAACAGCGCCGCCCGGTCGCGGACGAAGCTCCGGATGTTGGCGACGGTGAGCAGCAGGAGGGCGTTCATCGGATCAGTCCCGCAGGGCTCGACCGGTAAGGTCGAGGAAGACGTCCTCGAGCGTCGCCCGTCGGACGGCGAGGTTCGCCGGCTCGTGGCCGAGCTCCTCGGTGGTCGCGAGGACCGCCCCGATCGTCCCGGGCACGTCCCGCGTGTAGAGCATGACGACACCGTCCTCGTGTTTGACCGAGGTGACGCCGGGGATCGCTACCATCCGTTCGTCGGTCAGCCCCTCGACCGCGTCGAAGCGGACGGCCCGCTCGTGGAACCTGCGGCTGACGAGCTCCTCGACGGTTCCCGACTCGAGGATGCGGCCGTGGTCCATGATCGCGATGCGGTCGCACAGGACCTCTGCCTCTTCCATGTAGTGGGTCGTCAGCAGGACCGAGCGGCCCTCCGCCTTGAGACCGAGCACGACTTCCCAGAGGGCCCGCCGGGCCGCCGGGTCCATGCCGGTCGTCGGCTCGTCGAGGAAGACGAGCTCGGGGTCGTTGACGAGGGCGAGGGCGACCGACAGGCGCTGGCGCTGCCCGCCCGAGAGGTCCTGCGTCCGCGTCCCCCGCTTCTCGGCGAGGTCCATCAGCTCGATCAGGTCGCTCGTCGCCCGGCCGTGGCCGTAGAAGGCACGGAACAGGTCGAGGACCTCGGCGACCGTCAGCTTCGGATAGAGCGCGGCCGTCTGGAGCGAGACCCCGATCCGGGCCCGCAAGTCGTCGGCGTGGCGGATCGCGTCGATGCCGAGGACCGTCACTTCGCCCGAATCGGGCTGGCGGAGGCCCTCGAGGACCTCCACGGTCGTCGTCTTGCCGGCCCCGTTCGGACCAAGCAGGCCGAAGACCTCGCCGGGCCGGACGTCGAAGCTGACCCCGTCGACGGCGACGAGCGCGCCGTAGGTCTTGCGGAGCTCCCTGACGCGGATGACGGGATCCGCGTCGCCCCGACGGGAGGCGGTCATCGTCCGATGGTGCCACGTCCGGCGACCGATCGACAGGGGCGAGGTCGATCCTTCTTTGTGGACGTTCGTCAGTTGACGAGGGGTTCCTCGTCGCCGAGGCGCTCCAGGTCGAGCGCGACCGACGACCCGCCGGTCCCGGCGCCCTGCTCGGGCGCAGGCGCGCCGAGATACAGGTAGGCCTCGATCGCCAGCTCGAGCCCGACGTCGAATCCTGCGGCCTCGGAGAGGTACCACTTCTGCTCGAGGACGTCGCAGTAGGCTTGGACCAGGTCGCGATCGGGTCCCACGGTTCCCGCGATCTTCGCCAGCGTCGGACGGTAGACGTCGCGCAGCCAGCGTTCGGCGGCCTCGTCGGGGGAGACCTGGCGGCCGGCCGTCCACTCCAGCCAGGCGTGGTGCTCGTTGAGGTCGTTGAGGAGCACCTGGGCCTGGCCCTCGAGGGCCCGGATCTTCGTCCGCCGCTCGATCTCCCGGGCGTGGAAGCGGCGCGTCGTGACGTGCATCCGGAGCCTCACCCGGTCGTCACCGGTCGTCGGATCGAGCGCGAGGTCGACCGAGTAGCCCAGGTCGTTCAGGCGGCGGACTCGGGCCCGAATCGCCTGCCGGTCGCCGGCCCAGAGAACCGGCTCGTCGTGGAGCTCGGACCAGACGTCGCGGTAGCGCTCGCGGACTCGCTCGGCTGCCTCGATCGCCTCGTCGGGATCCGGGGCCCCCTGGAGGGCGGCGAGATCGGCCAGGCCGAACGCGACGTTCTCGACCAGGATCTCGGTGTCGTACTCCCGCTGGCCGTCGGAAAGCTTCGGGTGCACCTCGCTCGTCTCGGCGTCGACGAGGTAGGCCTGGATGCGGTCGCCATCGCGGCGGAACAGCGTGTTGGCGAGCGAGCAGTCGCCCCAGTAGACGCCGTTGCGATGGAGGTCGACGAGCAGGAAGGCCATCGCGTCGAGGAGCCGGTCGCGGTGGACACTCGGGCCGGGCGCGAGGCGCATGAGGAGGCGGCGGTACTGGAGCGAGTGGGCGAGGTACTCGGTGACGAGGATCGAACTGTCGCGCTGCGGGGCCTCGGCGATGCCGACCGCGAGGACGGCCGGCAGGCCGGCACGTTCGAGACGGAGGAGCACCTCGTACTCGCGCCGCCCGACCCCGAGCGGCAGCTCCTTGAGGGCGTAGAGCGTCCCGTCGACGACGAGGAAGCGGACGAGATGCCGCGACGGGCCGACCGGCAGCGTCCGGAACGCGAGCCGATCCGATCCCCACTCGCCGAGCGGCTCTTCCCAGGGCAGGTCGACCAGTGCGATGGCCGGGTCGCGGAGACGAAGACGCGGAAACGCCGACACGGGCCCACCAGGCGTCGGGGTCGACGCCGTCAGAGACGTTTCCGCAGGTAGGCGGCGACGGTCGCGTCGTAGCCGAGCGACTCGTAGAGGTGGCGGGCGTCGGCCCGGTGGTGGCCCGCGGTCACCTCGACGAAGGCCGCGTCCAGCTCACGCCCGATCCGTTCCGCCTCGGCCATGAGGAGGTGACCGACGCCGCGGTCCCGGACGCCGGCATCGACGACGAGGGCCATGATCCGGATGACCCGATCGGAATGCTCGAACCGGGGCAGCGCGTGGAGGGCGATGAACCCGAGGACCTCGCCTTCGTAGTCGGCGACGACGACCTGCGAGTGCGGCGACGCGAACCGGCCGAGCCGCTCGACGACGTCCGACGGACCGGCCGGGTAGCCCTCGTCGGTGAAGAGGCTGGCGATCCGCTCCGCATCGGCCTCGCCGGCCGCTCGCATCGTGACGCTCTGGCGTTCGATCATCGACCGATGGTACCCGGTCGCCGCTCGACCAGGACCACGAACGGTGTCCCCGGCGGTCCGCCGAGGACGAGCCGGGAGCGCCCAAAGGGGCCGTCCGCCGGGATACTCAGGGCGGCCCCGGCAGGCACGCCGACGGCCGCCCCGCCGAGCCCGGTGGCGTCCTCGGGCGCAAGCGTGACGTAGCGGCCGGCCGGGCCTTCGCCGTGGCGAGCCAGCCAGGCCGCGAGACGGGCCTCGGTCGAGGGCTCGAGGATCGCGATGGGCGTCTCGCCGACCGGCCGGACCAGCGCGACCCGCGCTCCGAGGTGGGGATCGTCGGGCAGGTGCGTCGTCCCCGTCGCGCCGAGCGCGGCAACGCTCCGCTCGAGGTCGACCGTCGCCCAGATTCGGGCGACCACCTCGCCCTCCGGCCAGCCCCCGAGCCGGCCGCCCTCCGATTCCGGGTCGCCGTCGGTCACCGGCGGAGGAGCAGGTCCGGCGCCGGGCCGCCGATCATGACGAAGCCGAGCCGCTCGTAGAGTTGCCGGGCGACGTCGTTGTCGGAGAAGACGCCGAGGTACGTCCAGCGGCTGCCAAGCGCGAGCGATTCCTCGATCGCCTCGTCGGTCACGAGGCGGCCGAGGCCCAGGCCCCGGAACGCGGGCCGCGTCCCGATCGAGCTGAGGTAGCTCGCCCCGTCGAACGTCGAGCGCCGGACGACGGCGGCCGGTTCGCCGTCGACGCGGGCGACACAGAAGTGGACCTCCGGCCGACCGAGCAGAACGACCGTCTCGCGCTGGATGGCCTCGCGCCGGGACGGGTCGACGTCGAACGCTTCGATCAGGGTCAGCGAGACGTCGCGCGCGGCGGCGACCGCATCGGCCGGCCGCTCGAGGTGGGCGATCGAAATCCGTTCCCGGCCGGTCGAACGACCAGTCCCGGGTCGGCGGTACGCCTCGCGTCGGGCCGGGTCGAGGAGCATCATCAGGCCGGCGCCCATGTCCTCGAAGCCGTGTGCCAGGAGCCGCTCAACGAGGTCCGAGGGCTCGTCGTAGCCGGGCAGCGGCCAGACGTGCGGAATCCGGTCGAGACCGGCGAAGAGGGCCATGACCTCGGCCAGGCGGCGATCGAAGGCGGCGGGCTCGTCGGGCCAGGCGATGCCGGCGATCCGGTTCCAGAACGGCTCCCGATCGGCCTCGTCGTGGAGGAGCACGGCGTCGCCGAGGAGCCGGACCTCGCGACCGGGCAGGCCGTGGCAGCGCGCCTCGTGCCATGCCAGCCAGCGGCTGTCGGCGCGAGTCAGGTCGCTCGGTCGTCCCGGCGCGGTCGGCGTCGTCACTGCGCGCACGATACCCGCCCGGCGAGATCCGACCCGACACCATCGAGCGTATCGTTCGGCGTCTGCCCCCGGATTCGGATCCGGCACCACCCTGGAGGGACGCATCCCATGCGACGGTTCACGTACCTGTTCCTGATCACGCTCGCGGTCGCCGCGCTCGCGGCCTGCGGCGGCGCCGCGACGACGCCAGCTGCCTCCGTCGCGGCCTCGGCCCCGGCGGGCACTCCTGCCGCCTCGGACGCCGGCGCCGCCTGCGCCGAAGCGCCTGCCGGCGCGAGCCCGGCCGTGACCGTCGAGATCCGGGACTTCTCGTACGACCCCGATCCCGTCACCGCCGCCGTCGGCGACGTCGTCGCCTGGACGAACGCCGATTCGGCTCCCCACACGGCATCCCTGAGCGACGGGTCCTGCGGGACCGAGTCGCTTGCCCAGGGGGCCACCGGTGCGCTCGTGTTCAACGCGCCCGGGGCCTACGAGTACCAGTGCAACATCCACCCCGGCCAGATGTCGGGATTCACGATCGAGGTCCAGTGACGGGTCCCCTGACGGCTCGGTGGCGAGCGGGGGCCGGCCCGCCGGCGGGCATCCGGCCCCCGCTCGTTCCGCCCGGCCGCGCCGGCGAGATCGGTCCGGTCGACCGGCCGGAGCGGTCTCAGGCCGGACGGTCGACCACGAAGAGCGAGGCGCCCGAAAGGAGCTCGACGACCTGGGGGGCCGGAACGCCGGCGCCCGCGAAGAGCTGCTCGTAGCCGGCCCGGCTGTACATCCGCGTTCCCTGGAAGAGCTCGTCGATCTGGATGCCCCAGAAGAGCTCGCCCTGGAGCGTCCGCGATTCCTCGACGGTCGCCGGCAGGCACCACTCGAGGATGACGAGGCGGCCGCCAGGGGCCACGGCCCCCCACGCCGCCGTGAGCGAGCCGACCGGATCGGGCATCTCGTGGACCGCATCCTGCATGTAGACGAGGTCGAACTCGCCGCGATACGGCAATGCCGGGATGTCACGGGCCTCGATCCGGATCCGCTCCCCGAGCCCCGAGTCGGTCACGAGCCGCATCGCGCGGGCGACCGAATCCGGCTCGAACTCGACGCCGACGAGCTGGGTCGCCGGGAAGCGCCGGGCGACGGCCACGAGCCAGCGACCGCCGCCGCATGCGACGTCGAGGACGCGCCCGCCCCGGGCCAGCGCGGCGGCGAGGTCGGGCAGCGCCGCGAGTCCCTCCTCGAAGAAGACCGCGATGTCCTGGACCGTGACCGCCTCGATCGCCCGGTGGAATCGCGGCGGCCGTTCGCTGACCGGGCGGCCGGTCCGGAAGAACTCCGCCAGGGCCCCGTAGTCGAGGCTGGACACGACCGCCGCGACGAACTGACCGCCGAGATACTCCGGGCGCGTGTCGTCGAGCAGCACCGAGGCCGTCGCCTCGGTCAGGCGAATCCGCTCGCCGTTGTGTTCGACCAGCTCCCCGGCGTGGGCGGCGCGGGCCCATGCGTCGACCGGTTCCGCCGCACAACCGGCGGTCTCGGCGAGCCTCGCGGCCGTGATCCCGTCGGCCCCGGCGGCGCGGATCGCCGCGAACAGTCCGAGCTCGAGCCCCAGGTAGATCGCCCAGCTACGGTAGAACCCCCCGAGGCTCTCGGCGAACTCGTCGAAGCGATCGGTGGGCGCCATCGGCGGATTGTCGCATGCTGTCATCGGCCGCCGGACAAGCGCCGATGCAACGGCCGTCGGGCGCGGAGTGTTTGTGGGAGCGATGGACGAACAGACGCGATCCGGCGACGACGACCTGACCGAGCGCCTCGCCGCCGACCTCGACGATGGCTTCGAGTCGCTCGTCGGGGCGCACGCCGACCGGCTCTACTCGATCGCGCTCCGGGTGCTCGGGAACCGGGCCGATGCCGAGGAGGCCGCCCAGGACGCGTTCGTCCGGGCCTATCGCGCGCTGGAAGGCTACGAGCCGGAACGGATCCGGACCCTGCGCCTGCGGGCGTGGCTCGCGACGATCGTGGTGAACGTCTGCCGCAATCGGACGCGCGTGCGGCGCGTCGCGACCACCCAGCTGGCGTTCGAGCCGGGCGCGGAGCCGGCGGCCGACCCGCTCGCGAGGCGGGACCTGCGCGACACCTGGGCGGCGCTGCTGGCCCGCCTGCCGCCCGCCCAGCGGACGGCGATCGTCCTGCGTCACGTCGACGGCCTGTCCTACGCCGAGATGGCCGAGGCACTCGGTCGACCCGAAGGAACGCTCAAGGCCCAGGTCCATCGCGGCCTGGCGGCACTCCGCGAGGCGATCCTCGCGACCGAGCGGCGAGACCGCGAGGAGCTGACAGCATGAACCGACACGTCGCCCGGACGCCGGGCAACGCCACGATCGATCTGGAAACCATCGAGCGGACGCTCGCGACGCTGGCCGAGCCGGCGCCGCCGATGCTTGCCCACGACGCCCTCGCCGCCGTCGGGCTGGCCGACCACTACGCCACCATCGACTCGCCGATCGGCCCGCTCCGGGTCGCGTGGAACGGCCGCGGTGTCTCCGCGGTCGACGGCGCCCGCGACGACCGTGCCTTCGAGCACGCGTTCCTCGCACGGACCGGGCGGCGGGCGGTTCGCCGAGACGCGCTCCCAGACCGCCTGGCCCGGGCGGTGGAGCGGCGGCTGGCCGGGGATCGCCGGGCTCGGATCGGGCTCGACCTCCGCGGAACGACCGAGTTCGAGCAGGCCGTCTGGCTGAAGGCACTCGAGATTCCCCGCGGCGAGGTCCGGCCGTACGGCTGGATCGCCGCGGAGATCGGCCGGCCGAAGGCGGTCCGGGCGGTCGGGACGGCCCTCGGCCACAACCCGATCCCGCTCATCGTCCCCTGCCATCGCGTGGTCCGGAGCGACGGGCTGCTGGGCCAGTACTCGCTCGGTGGGCCGCAGAACAAGCGGACGATCCTCGCCGCCGAGGGCCTCGATCCCGACGAGTTCGAGTCGTACGCCCGAGCGGGAATCCGGTACTTCGCCTCCGACACGACGAAGATCTACTGCCTGCCGACCTGCCACAACGCGCGACGGATCACGCCGGCCCACCGGATCGCCTTCCGGTCGGCGGCCGCGTCGGAGGCGGCGGGCTACCGGGCCTGCCGTGAGTGCCGCCCCACGGGAGCGGCGATCGCCGCCGCCTGACGCCCGTGGGCCTGCCGGCGTCGGAGCGAAGCGGTGCTCCCAGCGAATGGGTGCTCCGAGCGCGGGTGCCCCGCGCGCGGCACCTCTGGTACACTCGCGGCTTGGACCACTCGGCTATGCCAACCTCGCGACCGCGTCCGCCCGCGACGCTGATCTGGGCCGGCATGGTCACCCTCTACCTCGTCTGGGGCTCGACTTACCTCGCGATCAGCGTGGCGGTCGAGACGATCCC
>DASTEU010000229.1:0-4501 GCA_035709325.1 Candidatus Limnocylindrales bacterium
CGGGGCCACCCATGACCGCTGGGCCGGCGGAGGACGAGATCTTGCCGCTCGACGCCGGCCGGCCGGCGGCCGGTCCGCCACCGGCGGATTCGGGGACGGATTCGCCGAGCGTCGCGGGCCCGCAGCCGGTCGGGCACGACCACTCGCTGGCCCACCGCCTCAGCCGACCGATCGCCATCTCGGTCGCGCAGGTCGACAAGATCTTCACCGGCCAGCGGCCGGTCCGGGCCCTCGAGAATGTCAGCTTCGAAATCCCCGTTGGGACCTTCGTGTCGCTGATCGGTCCGTCCGGCTGCGGCAAGTCGACGCTCCTGCGGCTCGTCGCCGGGCTCTCGAAGCCCACGGCCGGCCGGATCGAGGCGAACGGTATCGAGCCGCGCGAGGCTCGCCGCCGGCGACAGTTCGGCATCGTCTTCCAGTCGCCAGTCCTCTTCGACTGGCGGACCGTGGCCGCGAACATCGCCCTGCCGCTCCAGATCCTGGGCCGGCCGAAAACCGAGATCAACGCCCGGGTGGCGGAGCTCGCCGAACTCGTCGGCCTGACCGACTTCGTCAACCATCATCCGTACGAGTTGTCGGGCGGGATGCAGCAGCGCGTGGCGATCGCTCGGGCCCTGTCGTTCGCCCCGCCCTTCCTCCTGATGGATGAGCCATTCGGGGCCCTCGACATGATCACCCGTGACCGGATGGCGACGGAGCTCCTGCGGATCTGGAGCAGCACGCTGGACACGACGGTGATGTTCATCACACACTCGATCCCTGAGGCGATCCTCCTGTCCGACCAGGTCGTCGTGATGAGCTCCCGGCCCGGTCGGGTCTCACGGATCGTCAACATCGAGCTCCCGAGGCCGCGAACCGAGGAGATCCGCGAGTCGCGCGCCTTCTACGAGTACGACGCCGAACTCCGGCGACTCCTGATCGAAGGCGACGCGAGCGCCGGCCGGTGAACCATCTCCCGGGCCCGCTCCGGATCCTGGCCGTCGTTGCGATCGTCCTCGCCATCTGGTACCTCGGAGCGTTCCTGCTGGAGCGCTCCGGCGACAGGATCGCTTACGCCAAGTTGCCCTATCCCCACGCGATCCTTGCCAAGGTGGCGGCCAGCCCTGGGACCGTCCTCGACGCGACCTGGGAGACCGGCTCCCGGGCCGTCATGGGATTCTTCATCGGGCTGGTCGTGGGCGGCCTGTTCGCGACGGTCATGGTCCAGGCCCGGGCGATCGAGGTGTCGTTCCTGCCATACGTCCTGGCCAGCCAGATGGTCCCGATCATCGCCCTCGTCCCGATCATGCGGGCGATCCTCCGGGAGCCGGAGCTCGTCCGTCTCTACCTCGCGAGCTACGTCACGTTCTTCGTCATCACCGTCGCGGTCCTGCGCGGGCTCAAGAGCGTCGACCGTAACGCCCTCGAGCTGATGGACTCCCTCAACGCAGGTCGCGGGACGGTCCTCCGGGTCCTCCGCCTGCCGGCGGCCGTGCCATACATCTTCAGCGGGATGCGGATCGCCGCGCCGCTCAGCCTGATCGGGGCGATCCTCGTCGACCTCGTGTCGGGCCAGGGCGGCCTCGGATACCTGATGATCGCCGCCGTCGTTGTCGGACCGTCCCAGGCGACTCTCCTGTGGGCAGCACTGATCATCTCGTTCAGCCTCGGTCTGCTGTTCGCGCGGACGGTCGTCTGGGTCGAGCGGCGGGTCAGCCCCTGGCAGCCGGCGTTCCGGCAGGTGTCCGGATGACCGCGACGACTGGCACTGGGACGGCCCGTCCGACCGCTCGCCGCTCGTGGGCGACGTCGACCGTCCGGCGGGTTGTGACGCCCGCGGTCCTCGGGCCGCTTGTCGTCTTCGTCGCCGTCGTCGGCGTCTGGCAGCTCGGGGTATTCCACGCGGTTTTCAACATGAAGACGTTCACCGTGCCCTACCCGAGCGGGATCGTCGGCGGGATCGGTGAGCATGCGCCGCGGCTCATCGCGGCGCTCTCGGAGTCGCTGCCGGCGGCCGTCGTCGGATATGCCGGCGGGATCGTCCTCGGCTTCGCGCTCGCCTCGCTCCTCGTCCTGGCGGCGCCGGGGCTCGCCAACCGCGTCATGTCCGTCCTTGCCTCGGTCAACGCCCTGCCGATCGCGGCCCTCGCGCCGCTGCTGGCGCTCTGGATTGGCGCTGGCTTCGGGCTCAAGGCGGTCGTCGTCGTGATCATGGTCACCCCGACGGTCGTCGTCTACACGATGCGTGGCTTCACGAGCGTCGACCCGATGACACTCGAGCTCCTCGCCTCGTACGAGGCGACGGGCCCGACGGTCTTCCGGACCGTCCGCGTCCCGACGGCGCTGCCATACGTCCTCACGGCGATGAAGAGCTGCGTCGTCCTCGCCCTGATCGGGGTGATCGTCACCGAGGTCGTGACCGGCTTCTCCGGGATCGGCTTCGTCATCGTCGCGTCGCTCGGGGCGTTCCAGACGGTCCAGGGCTGGCTGGCGCTCCTGACGGTCTCCGCGATCGGGATCACCTGGTACCTGCTTCTGGAGGGACTCGAACGGTTCGCCGTCCCGTGGGACGCGGCCACGCGCAAGGGGGGCTCATGACATCGGCGGACTGGCGGTCAGACCGGAGCATGGTGCCGCCGGCCGGACCGGGCAAGAGGAGGACTGTCATGGTTCGAACATGGGCGGCAGTCGTGCCGGCCTTCGTCATCGTCGTCGCCGCGTGCGGCGGCGGAGCGACACCGACCCCGGCCGGCTCGGCGCCGGCCAGCGGAGCCCCCGGGTCCAGCGCGCCGGCGGTGGCCGAGAAGTGCGACGGCCAGGAGCTCTCGTTCCAGCTGTCGTTCATCCCGAACGTCCAGCACGCCGGGTTCCTCGTTGCCGCCAACCGCGGCTTCTACGAGGACGAGGGGCTCCAGGTCGAGATGGTCCCGGCCGGCCCGAACGTCGATCCCGTGTCGGCGGTCGGCGACGGCACGGCGTCGCTCGGCCAGGTCGACTACGGCCAGCTCCTCCGGGCCCGGGCAGCGGGCGTCCCGATCGTCTCGATCGCGCAGACCTACAAGGAGACGTTCCTCAACTGGTATGCCAGCGCCGACAGCGGCATCGAGACGATGGCCGATTGGGAGGGCAAGCGCGTCGGGCGGACCCAGGTGGGTGACGACCCGGAGATCATCGCGATGCTGGCGAGCGCGGACCTCACCCTCGACGACATCACGACGATCCAGCAGGACTTCGGGATCGACGAGTTCGTCGCCGGCGAGGTCGACCTCGCGACCGGCGTCGTCTTCTTCCATCCAGCCGCCTTCAACGGCCAGACCGACATGAGGTGGCCCGAGGACTTCAGCATTTTCATCCCCGAGGAGCACGGGGCGAACGTCGCCTCGCAGACGATCGCCACGACCGAGGAGATGATCGCCCAGGACCCGGCCGCGCTGCGCTGCTTCCTGCGGGCATCGATCCGCGGCTGGCAGGCGGTCTTCGACGACACCGAGGCGGCCGTCGACGACGTGATGGAATTCATCCCCGAGGGCGCGATCCCGCGTGAGCACCAGTCGCCGGCAATGCTCGACGTCCTGCCGATCATCGGCGACGACCCCGACGACGACCTGCTCAAGATCGATCCCGCCCAGTACACCGAGACGATCGCGATCCTCGAGGAGGTCGAGTTCATCGAACCCGGGATCAACGTGGACGACACCTTCGACACCTCGATCTACGACACGATGGGCGAGATCGCGCCCTAGCCCGGACTGGCCAGGGGAGGGGATCGCGACGCGGTCCCCTCGACGGCCCACTCCATCCGTCATGCGTGAAGGAAGCCCGCCGGCACGACCGAGGATCGCGGTCTTCGCCGGTCCGACCGCGACGATCCTCAACAGCGAGCCGCTGGTCACCAGCAACAAGGCACGGGCAGCCCGGGGCCTCCCGGAGCGCACCGCCCCCGACGGCCGTCCGCTCCGGTTCGACCCGCTCCGGCCGCAGCGCCTGGCGTCGCCGGTCATCGTCTACGTCGAGCAGTTCAGCGCCCATCCGCTCGAATCCGATGCGGCCGCCCTCTACGGCCCGCCGGACGGCTACGTCGACGCGAGCGGCGAGTTCCGCGTCGAGCGGACCGAGCCGACCCAGGTTCCGGTGTTCCGCCTCGAGCTCCGGCCCGAGGACGGCCTCTATCCCCTGCCGTACGCGGCATTCCAGGCCGATGGGCGGGCGTGGGAGGGCGACGAGGCCGAGCCGTTCGGTCCGCGGGAGGCGGCCCGCCAGCCCTTCTACCCCGACGCGTCCCGGCTGTTTGAGGAGATCGATCGGCTCCACCCCGGTGACGACGGCCTGGCCGGCCATCTCGACCGGCTCGCCGACTTCGAATTCGTCCGGGCCGCCCCGCCGGGCGGCCCGATGACCGAGGGAGAGCGACCCGGCGAGGACTTCTTTCCGTACCGACCGCCCCACCTGCTCCGTCAGCCGTCGCGGCGGACCCTCGCCCGGCTGACGAACTCGGTCGCAGGGACGCTTGCGGCGGGAACGT
>DASTEU010000230.1:0-2944 GCA_035709325.1 Candidatus Limnocylindrales bacterium
GCTCGTCGGCCTCGGCCTCGCCCAGCGCCTCGACCTGCATCACCCGCGTCCAGTTCTCGAAGTCGCGGTTGCGGACGAGGAGGAGGATCGGCGATCCGAGCGTCCGGCCGTGACGCACCCCGGCGAGGATCTCGGCCCGATCCTGCTCGATCGTCTGGCGGGCCCCCCGGCCGTAGCCGCGCTGGCGGCGGGCCAGGTCGACGGCGAGCTCGTCCGAGGAGAGCGGCAGCCCGGCCGGGACGCCCTCGACCGTGACGCCGAGCGTCGGTCCGTGCGACTCGCCGGCAGTCAGGAAGCGGAGGCGACCCACGGGCGGCGGGCCGTCAGTCGGGCGCGCCGGCCCCGGTCGGCGCGCCCTCCGTCGCCGGGGCGGGGGCATCGCCGGCCGGCTCGCCCTCGGCCGAGCGGACGCCGCCGGCCCGCGCCTCCTTGAGCTTGCGCTGCATCAGCTCGAGCGGCGCCGGCTTGCCGGTCCAGAGCGTGAACGCCGCGGCTCCCTGGTGGAGCAGCATCTGCTCACCGTCGCTCACCGTGCAGCCGGCGGCCTCGGCATCGCGAAGGAAGCGGGTGCGGCTGTAGATGAGATCGAGGACGAGCAGCTCCGGCGGGATCAGTTCGCCGGGTACGGGCGTCTCGTCGTCGGCGAGTCCGATCGATGTCGCGTTCACGAGGACCTTCGTCTTGGCCAGCTCGGCCTCGATGATCGACTCGTGCCAGGGCATCGCCTTGAGCTCCATATGGGAGGCGCTGCGGCCGAAGTGCTTCACGAGCCCCTCGGCCCGATGGAGATGGCGGTTGAAGACGATGACCCGCTGGAAGCCTTCGGTGATCAGCCCGTAGACGACGGCCCGGGCGCCGCCGCCGGCGCCGAGCACGACCGCGTGGCGGGGCATCTTCTGCTTGCCGACGAGGCGATCGAGGGCGACCCGGAAACCGGGCACGTCCGTGTTGTGGCCGACGAGGCGCTTGCCCTCCTTGGTGATCGTGTTCACGGCGCCCGTGGCGTGCGCCTCCTCGGTGAGGCGGTCGACGAGCGGCACGACCCGCTCCTTGTGCGGGATCGTGACGTTCGCTCCGAGATAGTCGTCGCCGCGCAGCTCGTCGATCGCGTCGGCGAGCGCGATCGGTGCACGGTCCCAGAGCTCGTACGTCGCGTCGATCCCCTGGTCGTCGAAGGCGGCCTGCTGCATCGCGCCCGACAGCGAATGCGCGACCGGATGGCCGATGAGTACGACCCGCTTCGTCATGCTCCCACCCTCTCGAGTTGCGTGAAGAACCCCGGGTACGAGATCGACGCGCTGCCGGCGCGGCGGACGCTCGTCTCGCCCCGGGCGGAGGTGCCGGCCACGGCGAACGTCATCGCCAGCCGGTGGTCGTCGAGGCTGTCGGTCGGGGCGCCGGTGAGGCGCGTCCCGCCGTGGATCGTGAGGTCGTCGCCGTCGACGTCGACCCGGGCCCCGAGGGCGCGGAGCCCGGCGGCAGTGCCCTCGATCCGATCCGATTCCTTGTTGCGGAGCTCGCCCGCGCCGCGGATCCGGCTCGTGCCCGAGGCGCGCGACGCCGCGAGGCAGATGACCGGGATCTCGTCGATCGCCGCGGCCACCTCCGCGGGGCCGAGGTCGATCGCCCTCAGCCGGCTCGAGCGGACGACGAGATCGGCGACCGGCTCGCCGGCATCGGCGGCCGGTTCGTCGCCCCGGTGCCGTGCGGCGCCGGGTCCCGGATCGGCCGCCCCGGCCGCCGGGCGTTCGTCGATGTCGGCGCCCATCGACCGGAGGATGTCGATGACCGCCCGCCGGGTCGGGTTGACGCCGACGCCGCGGAGCGTCAGCTCGGCGTCGGGGTGAATGGCCGCCGCGACGAGCCAGAACGCAGCAGCGGAGACGTCCCCCGCGACCCGCTCGCTCATCGCCTGCACCGTCGACCCTCCTTCGAGGCTCACCGCCACGCCGCCTGCCCAGGGATCCGTCCGGACCGCCACGCCTCGCGCCCGGAGCATCCGTTCGGTGTGATCCCGGGTCGCGACGACCTCCCGTACCGTCGTCCGCCCTTCCGCGCGGAGCCCCGCGAGCAGGACGGCCGACTTCACCTGGGCGCTCGGCACGGGCGTCGTCACGTCGACGGCCCCGAGCGGGGTGCGACCGATCACGGTCACCGGCGGAAGGGAGTCATTCGATCGGGCGTGGAGCACCGCACCCATCGAGCGCAGCGGTTCGATGATACGAGCCACCGGTCGGCGGCGCAATGAATCGTCGCCGTCGAGGACCGCCCGGAAGGGCAACCCGGCGAGGATCCCGGCGAACAGGCGGAGGCTCGTCCCGGAGTTGCCGCAGTCGAGCGGGGCGTCGGGCGGCCGAAGCCCGTCGACGCCCGGCGAGACGACCCGGTACGCCGCGTGCCCGGTCGCGTCGTCGAGGAACCGCTCGACGGACGCCCCGAGCGCCGCGCAGATCGTCGCGGTCGAGCGGACGTCGGCGCCGTCGCCGGCCGCCTCGATCCGGCTCTCACCACGGGCCAGCGTCGCGAGCATGAGGGCCCGGTGGCTGATCGACTTGTCACCGGGCACGGTCGGCTCGCCGCGCAGCCGGCGTGCCGGACGCACGACGACGACATCGGTCGTCTCCCAAGCGGCGCCACCGCGGGCGCCGGCGGGCGCATCCATCGCCATCAGTGCTTCGAGAGTCCGTCGGAGCCGCCGATCCCCAGCGCGGCACCGCTCACCACGGGGTCGCCGTGAAGGCCCCGGACGTGTTCGTGGACGGGGACGAGTGACGCCATCAGCTCCCGGAACTGCTCGGGCGTGAGCTGCTGCTCCGCGTCGGAGAGCGCCTCCTCGGGCCGCGGGTGAACCTCGACCATCACGCCGTCGGCGCCCACCGCCACGCCGCCGATCGCGAGCGGCTTGACGAGCCAGCGCTTGCCGGTCGCGTGCGACGGGTCGACG
>DASTEU010000231.1:0-5041 GCA_035709325.1 Candidatus Limnocylindrales bacterium
GGGCGGGCAATCCCGTCGAGCGGGCGATCCTCGACGCCCGGACGGCCGTCCGGGGCATCGACCTCCAGCCCCGCGTGCTGCTCGACGAGACCCGCCTCGCACGCTGGATCCTGACGCACGCCGGGCGCCTCCACGTCGCCCCGGTCGACGCGGCGGTGACGGCGACCGAGGACGGCTTCAAGGTCTCCAACGGGGTCTACGGTCGCAAGGCGGACCGAGTCGCCGCCACCGAGTTCCTGACAGGAGTCCTCAGCGCGGTCGACGCGCCGAATGAGATCCGTCTCCCGTTCGCCCTGCTTCCGATCGAGCCGGACGTCACGACCGAGCAAGCCGAGGCGGCGAGCGAGACCGCCCGCCTCATCGCCACCGACATCGCCATCACCGAGGGCGAGGAGACCTGGACGATCCCGGCCGCGACCGTCCGATCGTGGATCACGTTCAAGGCGACCGAGGACGGCTACGGGCCGAAGGTCGAACAGGCTTCGGTCGCGGCCGCGGTCGCGGAGATCGCCAAGCAGGTCGAGCGCAAGCCGAAGAACGCCTCGTTCACGACGAAGGGCAGCAAGATCACCGGCGTCACCGAGGCTCAGAACGGGCGCGCTCTCGACACCGCCGTGACGGCGGAGCGGGTTGGCGAACTGCTCGCCGCCCGGGCTGCGGGGGCGCCGGACGCGCCCGTCGAGCCGGCCCTGACCGTCACCCCGCCGGCGCTGACGACCGAAGCCGCCCAGGCCGCGATCTCGAAGATGACGAAGATCTCGAGCTGGACGACCTACTTCCCGATCAGCGAGAAGAACGGCTACGGGGCAAACATCTGGATCCCGGCGCTCGACATCGACGGCTACGTCGTCGGGCCCGGCGAGACGTTCGACTTCTGGAAGGCCGTCGGGCCGATCACCCGCGAGCGCGGGTACCGCGACGGCGGAGCGATCATCAACGGCAAGACCGAGCCCCAGGGCGCCCTCGCGGGCGGCATCTGCTCGTGCTCGACGACGCTCTTCAACGCCGCGCTCCGGGCCGGCTTCGAGATGGGCGCCCGGCGCAACCACTACTACTACATCGATCGCTACCCGCTCGGCCTCGACGCGACGGTCTTCAAGAGCGGCTCGGGGTCGGTCCAGACGATGTCGTGGGTCAACGACACGAAGTACCCGGTTCTGGTCCGCGGTTTCAAGATCAAGGACGGCAGCGCCGGCTACGTCCGGTTCGACCTCTACAGCGTTCCGACCGGCCGCAAGGTCACCTTCTCCAAGCCGGTGGTCAAGAACATCCGTCGGGCGACCGATACGGTCCAGTACACGACCAGCCTCGCTCCGGGCGTTCGCAAGCGCATCGAGTACCCGGTCGACGGCACGGACGTCTGGGTGACCCGCACCGTCCGCGACTCGGCGGGCGCGGTGATCCACCAGGAGACCTACTACTCGCACTACGCGCGGATCACCGGCATCGTGCTCGTCGGCAAGGGCAGCGCCGCGACGCAGACCTCACCGTAGCCGGACGGCGGCCGACGCCCGGCGGCCGGCGGGCGACTAGACGAGCCGGGTCTCGCCTCCCGCGTCGGTCTCAGCGTCGCTGACGGCCACCGCACACGTCGGGCAGTACCAGCGGGCCTCGACCGGCGTCCCGCAGCGATCGTGGCGGAGGGGCTCGCCCGCGGCCTGGCGCCGGGCACCCCAGTCGGCGAGGAGGCGGAGCGCCGACGCGAGGTCGCGGCCGTCGCCGGTCAGCGAGTACTCCATGCGCGGCGGGCGCGTCGAGTAGGGCGTCGCGATCACGATCCCCTCCCGCTCGAGGCGGCGAAGCCGCTCGGTCAGGATGTTCGGCGCCAGCCCGGGCAGCGAGTCGCGCAGCTCGCCGAACCGGCGGCCGCCGGCGAGAAGGGCGTCGACGAGCAGGAGGCTCCAGCGATCGCCGACCCGCTCGAGGGCGGCCTCCAGCGGGCCGCGCGGGTCGGACGCTTCGGTCGCGTCGGTCGCGCCGGGCGCCGTCGGGTTCGTCACGAGGTTCATGGTATCGGGTGCTTGCGGGGTGTCCACGAGCGTAGTATGTTGCAACTCGCAACTGACAACACACTCCCTATCCGCCAAGGAGCACCGATCCCGATGTCCGCCCTCGAAGAGCTCTCCGAGTCCCTGGTCCGCCTGGCCGAATCCGTCGGCCCCTCGGTCGTCGGCATCGGGTCGCGCCTGCGCGGCTCCGGCGTCGTCGTCGCCGACGGCTTGGTCCTGACGAACGCCCACAACGTCCGTGGCGACGAGGTCACGGTCACCTTCGCCGGCGGCCGGACGGCGGCCGGCCGCCTCGCCGGCATCGACGTGGACGGCGACCTCGCGGTCGTGGCCGTCGACACGACGGGGGCCGCTCCGGTCGCCTGGACGTCCGGCGACGGGCCCTCGACCGGCACCGTCGTCTTCGGGGCGGCCGCGACGCCCGGCGGCGGCGCCCGGATCACGTTCGGAACCGTCAGCGCCGTCGAGCGCTCGTTCCGCGGGCCGGGCGGCCGCCGCATCGGCGGCAGCGTCGAACACACGGCACCCCTGGCGCCGGGCTCGTCCGGCGGGCCGCTTCTCGACGCGGAGGGACGGCTCGTGGGCCTCAACACGAACCGGCTCGGCGAGGGCTTCTACCTGGCGCTGCCGGCCGACGCTGCCCTGAAGAGCCGGATCGAGGCGCTCGGACGGGGCGAGTCGGTCGAACGGCCGCGCCTCGGGATCGCGGTCGCGCCGGCCCGCGTGGCCCGTCGGCTGCGCCGCTCGGTCGGCCTGCCCGAGCGCGACGGCGTGCTGGTCCGGGGCGTCGAGGACGACAGCCCGGCGGCCCGGGCGGGCATCCGCGACGGCGACCTCATCGTCGAGATCGCCGGCAGGGTCGTCGCCGAGGTCGACGAGCTCCAGGAGATCCTCGCGACGGCCGAGATGCCGTTCGAGGTCAAGCTCGTCCGCGGCGCCGATGAGCGGACCGTTTCGGTCGGCGGCTCGGCCAGCGCGGCGGGCGAGGCCTGAGGATCGCGATGGTGGCCGAGCAGGAGGCCGTGGGTCGGGCCGCGGCCAACCTCGATCCAGGCGACGACGAGGCGCTCGACGCCTATTCGACGGCCGTCAGCACGGCCGCAGCCCGGCTCATCCCGTCGGTCGCGAGCCTCCGCGTGCGGGCCGGCTCCGGTTGGGGCGGTGGCGCCGGGTCCGCGGTCGCGTTCACCCCGGACGGCTACCTGCTGACGTCGGCCCACGTCGTCGCCGCCGGAAACGGCGGGACCTCGACCTTCGTCGACGGGGCCGAGCTGCCGTTCGAGATCGTCGGACGGGACGCGCTGTCGGATCTGGCGGTCGTTCGGGCGGTCGGCAGCGACCTCGTCCCGGCACCGCTGGGCGACGCCGACCGGCTGCGGGTCGGCCAGCTCGTCGTCGCGATCGGCAACCCACTCGGCTTCGCGGGCAGCGTGACGGCCGGCGTCGTCAGTGCGCTCGGACGCTCCCTGGCGGCCCGCGACGGGCGCGCCAGCCGGCTCGTCGAAAACGTCATCCAGACCGACGCCGCGCTCAACCCGGGCAACTCCGGCGGCGCGCTCGCCGACTCCCGCGGCACCGTGGTCGGCATCAATACCGCCGTCGCGGGGATCGGGCTCGGCCTCGCCGTTCCGGTCAACGCCGCAACGCGGGCGATCGTTTCCTCGCTGATGCGGGAAGGACGAGTCCGACGGGCGTTCCTCGGCATCGTCGGCGGAACGCGGCCGCTCAGGCCGGCCCTCGCCGAGCGCCTCGGCCGGCGGCGCGGCCTCGAGGTCGTCCAGCTTCTCGACGGCAGCCCGGCGTCGTCGGCCGGAGTGCGTCCGGGCGACCTGATCGTCGAGCTCGACGGGCGGCCGATCCAGGGCGTCGGGGACCTCCAGCGGGTCATGGTCGGCGAACTCGTCGGGCGGCGGGTCCGGGTCGGGCTCGAGCGGGACGGCAATCTCGTCGATCTCGACGTCACGCCGGTCGAGCTCGACGGTTAGGCGGTCCGTCCGGGGCGGGCGCGGCGGGCCGCCTGGGCCCGCTCGTCTCGCGGTTCGACAAGCCGTCCGGCCCCGACCGGCAGGCCGAACGCCACTGTCCCGCGCGTCGAACCGCCGCCGACGATCACCGCGCGGATCCGGGCGGCCGGTGGACGGCGGCCGGCACCGCGACGCGGAAGGAGGCGTCCGATGAAGGTGCTCGTGACGGCCGCTTCGAAACATGGAGCGACCGAGGAGATCGGGCGGGCGATCGCGATGGAGCTCGAGCTCCAGGGGATCACCGCTCACGTCGTGCAGCCGGATGAGGTCGAATCGCTCGACGACTACGACGCGGTCCTGCTCGGAAGCGGCGTGTATGCCGGTCACTGGCTGACGCCGGCGATCAAGCTCGCCGAACGCGAGTCGGTCGAGTTCATGCGCCGGCCGGTCTGGCTCTTCTCGAGCGGGCCCCTCGGCGATCCGCCGCTCCCCGCCGGCGATCCGGTCGAGGTCCCCACGATCATGGCGCTCACCGGCGCCCGAGGCCACCGGGTCATCGCCGGGCGCCTCGTCAAGGACCAGCTGGGATTCGGCGAGCGGGCGATCACGAAGCTCGTGAAGGCACCCGAGGGCGACTTCCGGCCGTGGGACGAGATCGCCGCGTGGACGAAGGAGATCGCCACCGAGCTCGAGGCCGAGGCGGGCGTGACGGTGTTCGCCCAGGCTTGAGAGCCGCCCGCATCGACAGGCGTGGTGGAGATGGGGGAGAGTCGAACTCCCCGTCCAGAACCCATAACCGGAACCCACTACGAGCGTGTCCGATGGTTTGTCGTCGACCGCTCGAACGAGCATCGGCACCCTGCCGAACGGTCCAGTCACGTGTCCCTAGATCGGGCTTGATCCCGGATTACGCGACGCTCATCCGGACTGCAGCCCCGCTGAATGACGCTTCCACCACCCGCGGGACCGAGGTGGCTTCCACGCTCACACTAGCTGCTTACGCAGCGAGGGCGAGAGTCGACTGGCGGTTGCCAGGTACTTCGTTTTGCCGCCTGTTTAACGAGGCCT
>DASTEU010000232.1:0-3576 GCA_035709325.1 Candidatus Limnocylindrales bacterium
CATGCGGACCTACGCCCAACTCACGACCTCGTTCGTGGTGTTCTCCAACCGTGTCGGGGTCGACGAATCGATCTCGTTCTGGGGCGGCTCCGAGGTCATCGCGCCGACCGGCGAGGCGCTCCTGTCCGCGCCGTTCTTCGAGGAGGGCCTCTTCACGGTCGACGTTTCGCTGGCCGACGTCCGCCGCGAGCGGGTGGCGCTGCCGCTCCTGCGCGACGAGCGACCCGAGCTCGAGGCCCGCGAGCTCGGCCGGATCATCGCCGAGCGGGCCGGGATGGCCGGCGACTCGACGGCCGAGGAGGGCGCCGCGGCCGGGCTGGACGTGGCGCCAGGCGATCCCGTCGAGCGGCCGCTCGGCTTCCGCCGCGACCGCGAGGTCAAGGCGGGATGACCGCCGGCGCCCCGGCCGAGCCCCTGTTCGAGCTGCCGCCGGAGCTCGCGATCGACACCGCGATCGCCCGGCGGGTCATCGCCGAGTTCATCCGCGGCCAGCTCCGCCAGGCGGGCTTCGAGCGGCTCGTGCTGGGCCTGTCGGGCGGGATCGATTCGGGGCTCGTCGCGTACCTCGCCGCCGAGGCGATCGGGGCCGAGAAGCTGCTTTGCGTCCTCATGCCGTACCGGACCTCGTCGCCGGCTTCGCGGGCCGACGCCGAGGAGGTCGTCCGACGACTCGGCTGCGCCTCGGAGCTCGTCGACATCAGCCCCATGGTCGACGCCTTCTTCGCGAGCGACTCCGACGCGAGCTCGCTCCGGCGCGGCAACTTCATGGCCCGCCAGCGGAT
The DNA here is from genome assembly GCA_035709325.1 of Candidatus Limnocylindrales bacterium. GTDB lineage: Bacteria > Chloroflexota > Limnocylindria > Limnocylindrales > CSP1-4 > CF-46. The sequence goes on from DASTEU010000232.1 coordinate 783, forward strand.
GGCCGTCCTCTACGACCGATCGGTCACCTGGGGCGGGCTCGTGGTGGGCACCGGGAACAAAACCGAGTCGCTCATCGGCTACACGACGATCTTCGGCGACAACGCGTGCGCCTTCAATCCGATCGGCGACCTCTACAAGAGCCCGGTTCGCCAGGTCGCCGCGGCCATGGACGTACCCGAGGCGATCATCCGCAAGGCGCCCTCGGCCGATCTCTGGCCGGGCCAGACCGACGAGGCCGAAGCCGACATCAGCTACCCGCTCCTCGACCGGCTGCTGTTCTGGCGGATCGACAAGCGGCGCTCGATCGACGAGCTCGTGGCGCTGGGTTTCGAGCGAGCGCTCGTGGAACGGGTGGACCGGATGATCGCGACCTCCGAGTTCAAGCGGCAGGTGCCCCCGATCGCCAAGCTCGGGCCGCGGACGGCCGGCGTCGACTACCTCTATCCGCGGCGCCGGCCGGGCTCGGCCCGGGAGTGAGCGGCCCGGCCGCCCCCGCGGGCGGCCGCCTGTTCGTCGTCGCCACGCCGATCGGCAACCTCGGCGACGTCACCCTGCGGGCGCTCGAGGTCCTGCGCGACGTGCCGTTGATCGCGGCCGAGGACACCCGACTCTCGCGACGCCTCCTCGAGCGCCACGGGATCGCGACGCGGATGGTCAGTTACCACGCCCGGAGCGGGCCCGGCCGTCTCGCTGAGCTGCTCGAGCACCTTCGCAGTGGGGCGGATCTCGCCCTCGTCACCGACGCGGGAACGCCCGGCGTGAGCGATCCCGGCGCCGAGCTCATCGCCGCCTGGGCCGGCGAGGGGGGCCCGGTCGTGCCGATCCCCGGCGCGTCGGCCGTCCTCGCCGCGGTCGTCGCGAGCGGCGTGGCCGGCCCGCGCTGGTCGTTCGAGGGCTTCCTGCCGCGGAGCGGCCGGGAGCGCCGCGAGCGGATCGCCCGGATCGCCGCAGACGAGCGGGGGAGCGTCGTCTACGAGGCGCCATCGCGCGTCCCGGCGACCCTCCGCGACCTGGCCGCTGCATGTGGCGCGGAGCGGCCGGCCACGGTCTGTCGCGAGCTGACGAAGCTCCACGAAGAGATACGGCGTGGTGTGCTCGGGGAGCTGGCGGTGGCTGCGGGGAGCGGCGAGCTGACGCTCCGCGGCGAGTTCGTCATCGTCGTCGGGGCAGGGGAGGCCGGAGCGGCCGACGGGCGCGGCGGGACGTCCGCGGCGGCGGCCGAGGCCCTCGCCGAGGCGCTCGCGGAGGTCGACCGGCTCGTCGCCGGCGGGGCGTCGCGGGGCGATGCGGCGCGCCGCGTCTCGGCCGCGACGGGGATTCCCCGGCGGCGACTCTACGAGCCACCGTCCGAGCGGCGGTAGGGACCGCGCACGGAGGCGGTCGCTGCGTATGGCGCCTCGCCCCGCGGCAGGCCCGATCGACATCAGTGCCCGATGGCCCGGGCGGCATGGGCCGTTCGGCCCTGCGAAATACCAACCTTGTTAGTGTTTCTTTAACCCATGAACGCCGCCACGCAGTGCTCGCCATGCGCCTCGAACTGACCCGCGGCTCCGAGTACGCGATCCGGGCCTGCATGCGCCTCGCCGGCAGCGACCGGCTGCTCAGCAGCCGCGAGATCGCGGCCTCCACCGACGTGCCCGAGCGGTTCCTCGCCCGGGTCCTCGTCGAGCTCGTGAAGGCCGGCCTCATCGAGGCCCATCTCGGCCGGACCGGCGGCTACCGCCTGCGCCGGCCGCCGCGGGCCATGACCCTCCTCGAGCTCGTCGAGGCGATCGAGGGACCGTCGCGGAGCGGCCGCTGCGTCCTCCGCCAGCGGGCCTGCGACGCGCGGCACGCCTGCGCGATCCATCCCGTCTGGGCCTCGGCCCAGTCCGGGCTGATCGACGTCCTCGAGGCGACGACGCTCGCCGACCTCGTCGAGCGGGACGTCGCGCTCCAGACCGTCGACCCCCGGCCATTGCTCCACGAAAGGAACGCATGATGAACCGAAGGCTCGCCAGCCTGGTCGCCGGGATGGCGGCCGTCTCCCTCCTCGCCGGATGCGCCGCATCGGCCCGTGAACCGAGCTGGACGTTCGCCCCGGCCACCGGCGCGAGCGCGCCGCCCGCCGCCTCGGACGCCCCGAGCGCCGATCCCGGCAACGGTGCCGTGGCCGGCACGATCGCGATCGAGGCGTTCGACCTCGGCTTCACGCCGGCGAACGTCGAAGTCGACGCGCCCGGGACCTACGAGGTCGCGTTCAAGAATGTCGGCGTGGCGCCTCACGACGTCACGTTCGCCGACGGCACGAAGATCGCGGCCAACGGGGGCGAGAGCGCGACCGGGACCGTGACCGTGCCCGAGGGCGGGCTCACTTTCATCTGCTCGGTCCCCGGTCACGAGGCCGGTGGCATGACCGGTGCGGTCGCCGTTAAGGGCGCCGCGCCGAGCGACGACGGCGGCGACGACCACGGCGGCCCGATGCCGTCCGGTGACGTCGCGGCCGATCCGAACGCGCCGCCCTACGAGCTGTTCGACGCGAAGGCGCCGGCCCGCCTCGACGGCGAGGTCCACGACATCGAGCTCGTCATGACCGAGGAGACCAAGACGATCGCCGAGGGCTTCGTCCAGCAGGTCTGGACGTTCGGCGGGACCGTCCCCGGCCCGGTCATTCGGGTCAAGGTCGGCGACACGATCCGGATCACCCTCAAGAACCCCGCCGAGAACGCGCTCGGCCACTCGATCGACTTCCACAGCAGCCAGGTCGCCTGGAACGACGAGATGACGACGATCGGCCCGGGCGAGGAGAAGGTC
>DASTEU010000233.1:0-14304 GCA_035709325.1 Candidatus Limnocylindrales bacterium
GAACACGATCCGGCCCTCGTCGAGCTCGTACTCGGCGATGCCGACGACCCGCTCGCCGAGGCGCGCCTCGAAGCGGCTCTCGGCCGGGTTGTCGGCGATCGTCAGGTCGTCGGTCGCAACGTCCATCGGCCTATTGTGACGTGGGTCAGGTTCGGCGGGCGGGTCAGGCGCGCCGGTAATCGATCTCCCACGTGACGGCCCAGGCCGCGCCGCCGTCCTCGGACGCCTCCCAGGTCCAACGGAACGCCTCGCCGGAGATGTCCCGGAAGACCATCCGCTGTTCGGCGCGTGGCCCGGACTCCGGCGCCCGACGATGGAATGAGAACCAGCCGTCGACCTCGATGCCGACGAAGTCGAGGTAGGAGCCGTGATCGTCGACCCAGGTCTGGCGCCACAGGCGGCGCTCGGGGTCGTAGACCGAATAGCTCCGCCCGACGAGCCGATCCTGCATGCCGGCGCCCTCGAACTCCTCGAACACGACGCGATCGGCGAGGATCCGGCTGATCCGGTTCGTTCCGCGACCCGCCTCACCCCAGCGAGCCGCCCACGAGCCGATCCAGAAGTCGAGCTCGGTGCCGTCCACTGCCGTGGGCCTCCTTCCGCCGCGTCACTCCCGTGGCTCCCGGAGGATACGAGCGGCGGTTCCACGAGGTTCAACGGCCGATCCGGCGAGGATTCGGCGGGCCGATCCCGGCCAGCTCAGCCGGCGGCGCCGGCACGGCTCCGGAAGTGGAGCGCGACGAGGATCGTGGCCGACCCGATCAGCAGGGCCACCGAGTTCGGGACGATGAGGGCGACGTTGCCGAGGGCGATGCCGTACGCCACCCACAGCCCGAAGCCGACGAGCAGCACGAGGAAATACGAGACCGAGACGTCCTGCGACGACTGCCGCTCGAGCATCCGGCGGATCTGGAGCAACGGCGAAAGGGCCATGAAGACGCCCCACGAGGCGGCGATGATGGCGAGCGTGTCGGTCACGAGGGACTCCCCGTCGAATTCGGAGTGCGCTCGGACCCGTGGCCGCGTTCGCTGGGAGACCAGGAGGAGCGCAAGCGCGGCTGGACCATCTTAGCGCCGCCCGGCCAGGCGGCCCGTCCGACCCTGCAACGGAGCCGATAGAGAGCACCGCGACGCGGCGGGGCGGCTGCGGCGGGGCTTGCGCGACCCTGCGATCGTGACGGACCATGCCCGCGTGCCCAGCGCTGCCTCGCCGGCGACCCTCGCCTCGATCGTCGAGGCGCTCGAGCGCCTCGCCGAGCGGCGGATCGCGCGGCGTCCGGTTTCGGAAGCCGCGCGTGGGCGAGCGGCGCGTCTCGCGGACCACCTCGCCCGCCACCTCCGGGTGCGCGCCCGCAGCCTCGATGCCCCGCTCGTGGTCCTGCTCCTCGGCCCGACCGGCGCCGGCAAGAGCACACTCTTCAACACCCTCGCCGGTCGCCGCCTGAGCCCGACGGGCGTCCTGCGCCCGACCACCAGGACGGCGATCGTCCTCGCCGCGCCCGCCGACCGGGCCGCGCTGGAGGCGGGACCGCTGGCCGGCCTGGACGGCGGCCAGGTCCGCATCACGGCCGACGACGAGGCGACGGCTCGCGGCCTCGCCGTCGTCGACGCGCCCGACGTCGACTCGATCGAGCACGCGAACCGCGCGCTCGCCGACCGTCTCGTCGAGGCCGCCGACCTGTGCGTCTTCGTGACGACGGCCGCCCGCTACGCCGACCGCGTCCCGTGGACCGTCCTCGGCCGCATCCGGGAGCGGGGCCTGCCGCTCGTCGTCGTCGTCAACCGGCTGCCGCCCGACGAATCGGACCGGCGCGAGGTTCTCGCCGACGTCCGGCGCCTGTTCGAAGAGGCCGCGATCCACGGCGCGGGCGACGCGGCCGGCGCGGCCGGAGCGGCCGGCGCGGCCGGAGCGGCCGACGCGGGCGGCGCCGCCGGCGCAGCTCAAGCCCAGCCGCCGCGCCTCGAGATCATCGGCATCGGCGAAGGCCGGCTCGCGCCGGGTGGCGAGGCCCTCGATCCGGCGACCGTCACGACGCTCAGCGGGCGGATCGCCGAGTTGCGCGGGGACCGCGAGGCGCGGGTCCGTCTCGCCGCGCGAGCCCTCGCCGGGTCCCTCGCGGGACTGGGGCCGCTCGTCGACCAGATCGCCGACGACTGCGCCCACGAGGCGATCGACGCGGCCGCGCTCCGTCGGACCGCCGCCGACAACCACGAGCGCGGCCTCACCGCCCTCCGCGACGGGCTCGGACGAGGGACGTTCCTCCGCGAGGAGGCCCTCCGTCACTGGCAGGAGTACGTCGGCGCCGACGACGTGACCCGCTTCTTCTCGAAGGGAATCGGCGCGGTGCGGGGCATGATCGCCGGCGTCTTCCGGCCGTCGACCGCGCCGGTCGCCGAGGTCCGCGACGCGACGACCGACGACCTGCTCTCACTCGCCCGCCAGCACGCCGCGGAGGCGGCCCGCCGAACGGCGACGGCGTGGGCCGACGAACCGGCGGTCGCGGAGGCCGTCGCCGCCGACCCGTCGTTGTGGACGACCTCGGACGGCTTCGACGAACGCTTCCGGGCCCGGCTCGAGGCGTGGATCGCCTCGATCGCGACCGACATCGCCGAGACCGGCGAAGGCAAGCGACGGCTCGCGAAGGGTGCCTCGATCGGGATCAACGCGCTCGGTACCGGGGTGATGCTCGCGACGTTCATCCACACGGCCGGTCTCACCGGCACCGAGGTCGGGATCGCGGCGGGCACGGCGTTCCTCAACCAGAAGCTGCTCGGCGCGCTCTTCGGCGAGGCGGCGATGGTCGAGCTGATCGCCCGCGCGCGGCAGCGGCTCGACGCGGCCCTCGTCGCGTCCTTCGACGAGGAGCGCGAGCGATTCGACCGGCTCGTGACCCCGGCCGAGGAGCTCGAGGCGCTCGAACGAGATCTCCGCGCGGCCGCCGACGAGCTTCGGGGTCTGCCGGCCGGGCAGTCGGTGGCGGCCGAACCGGTCGTCGGCGCGGCCGCCGGCGGCACCCCGGATTCCACCGGTCCGACGGCCGCCGGGTGACGATCGTCGAGCCGGCTCGACCCGGCCCCCCGCAGATTCCGGACTGGGCCGGCCCGTCGCCGGATCGGCCCGGCCTTGGCGCCTGCCTCGCGCGCCTCGACGACGCGGTCGACGCCGCCCGATCGCTCGGCCTCTCGACGGCCGACGCCGAGGCAGTTCGCGCGGAGGCCGCCGAGCGGCTGCGGTTCCCCGCAGACACGTACCTCCTGGCGCTCGTCGGGGGAACGGGCGTCGGCAAGTCGAGCCTGCTGAACGCGCTCGCCGGGCAGCCGGTCAGCGAGGCCTCCGCGCGCCGGCCCACGACGTCGGTGCCCGTCGCCTGGGTCCCTCGCGCGAGCCGCGACGACGTCGGCGGACTCCTCGACTGGCTCGAGGTCCGGCCCGAGGACGTTCGCGACCACGACGAGCCGGCGCTCGCCGGCGTCGCGATCCTCGACCTGCCCGACCTCGACTCGATCGAGCGGAGCCATCGAGAGCGGGTGGAGGCGCTCCTGCCGCGCGTCGACGCCGTCGTCTGGGTGACCGACCCCGAGAAGTACCACGACGCCGTGCTCCACGATGACTTCCTGCGGCGCTGGACGCCCCGCCTCGATCGCCAGGCGGTCGTCCTCAACAAGGTCGATCGGCTTGCGCCCGACGACGCGGAGCGGATCCGGCGCGACCTCGAGCGCGACCTGGCCGGTGATCGGGCGCGGAGTGCCCGGCTGCCGCGCGTCCTGCTCGCCGCCGCCGCGCCGCCGGACCGCCCCGAGCCCCCCGCGTCGCGCCGCCCGGACATCTCGGAGCTCCGCGCCTGGCTCACCGAACAGGTCGAGGCGAAGGCCGTCGTCCGGGCCCGCCTCGGTGCGTCGATCGGGGCCGCCGTGACGGCGCTGGCCGAGGCGGCCGGCGTCGATCCGTCGATCCGGGCGAGCGCGATCCTCGACGCCGCCGACCGGCGGAAGGCCATCGACCGGGCAACCGATGAGGTCCTGCGGGTCGTCGACCTGCCGAGCCTCGAGCGGCAGGCCGTCGCGGCGACCCGCGCCCGCGCCCGAGCCCGCGGAGCCGGACCGGCCGGCGCCGTGACCTCGCTCCTGTACCGCCTGTCCGGGCGCGAGCGGCGCGTCGCCGACCCGGCCGGCTTCCTCGCCCGGTGGCGGGACCGCGGGTCGCTCGCCCCGGCGACCGAGGCCGTTCGCGCCGCCCTCACCGAGCCCCTGCGGCGGGTCGCTCCCGGAACCCGCGCGGTCGTCGCCGGGAGCACCCAGCCGGAGCGGTTGGAGGGCGGCCTGGCGGCGGCGATCGACCGGGCCGTCGCCCTCCGCGGCCGCGACGCGCCGACGAGCCGGGTCTGGCCGTTCATCGGCCTGCTCCAGACGATCGCGACCCTCGTGCTCGCGTTCGCCACCGTCTGGGTCGTGTTGTGGGTGTTCGTCAAGTTCCCCGTCGATTCGGTGGAGGTCCCGGTCCTCGGAATCGTCCCGATCCCGTTCCTCCTCCTCGCCGGAGCGCTGCTGGCCGGCTACCTCGTCGCGCGAGTGCTCGGCCTGCACGCGGGCTGGGTCGGCCGCCGTTGGGCGCGCCGCCTGCGGGCCGACGTCCGGGCCGGCGTGGAACGCGAGGTCGAATCGTCCGCGTTCGCCGACCTGGACAGGCTCGAGTCGGCGCGGCGCGTCCTGTGGAGCACGGCCCGGGCGACGGCGTCGGCCTGCGCCCCGCGCTGACGGACCTGCGAACGCGCCCCGCGGACGAGCCGCGGGGCGCGTGGGATCGTGGCTGGCCAGCGACTCAGCCGGCCACGTCCAGCCCGTCCTGGAGGAAGGCCTCGACCTGATCGGCCGAGATCGCCCGATCGAACGTCAGGATCAGCTCGCGGTCGAAGCCCATCGCGTCGGTGTCGCCGGTCGGCTCCGGCTGGACGAGGACGAACCGGAGTCCGCCGTCGACCTCGTCGATGAACAGCGCCAGGGCGTTGTCGATCGGGTAGTCGATCCACGTGAGCCGCAGCGTGCGCTCGTCGACGTTCTCGACGACGACCGCGTACGCGTCGACCGACGTGCCCTCGCCCGGCGAGCCGGACTCGGCGCCCAGAAGCCAGCCGCTGCGATCCACGACGTCGACGTAGACGTCGTGACCCGTCGCGTTGTCGAGGTCGACCTTGATCGGCATGCCATCGCTGCCGCCGTCGGTCGGCGCCTCGCTGGGCTCCTCCGTCGGGGCCTCCGACGGCGCCTCGGACGGCTGCTCCGAAGGCTCTTCGGAGGGCTCGTCGCTCGGGGCCGGGCTCGGGGTCACGATCGGCGAGGGCGTCGGCGCCTCGCTGGCCGGCGGCGCGACGCCGCCGTCACCGCCCCGGCCGCCGCCCCCGGAGCCGAGCGCGATGCCGGCGACCAGCGCGATCGCGACGATGACCCCGCCGGCGACGAGGAGAGGTGCGAAGCCGGTGCTCCGCAGAGTGGGGGACTGGATGCCGTTCATCGGGTTTGCCTCAGTTCTGTTCGTCGAGCCCGCGGTGCATTGGGCGGGTTGCGGTGCTCACAAGGGATGAGGCGCGGATCCGCCGCGTTCTTCAACGGAATCGCAAGGCCGGCCGCGATTGCGTACCTCCGTCCATGGGGAGCCGCGACATGTGTCGAACCCGGACCTTGCATCTGCCTGATGTTCCACAGTCGCAGTGGACAACTCCGGGGGCCGCTTCCCAGGCCCACCAAGCGCGTCCCAGGCCGCACGAGGCGCGTCACCCGCCGCCGTCCGAGCCGCGTGACACGCTGTCCGAGCTGCCGATATTCCAGGGATGCGTACCGATCGGCGGGTTCGGCGCGTCGAGCCGGAGTTGCGCGCCGGATATTCACCCCAGCACTGAACGGGCCTCGGGTGCGACCATCTGCGGCTACTCCGCCTTCGGATACGCATCCACGCAATGTCACGACCGGGAGGTCGGCGGAGAGGCGAACGGAGGCGTCGACCCCCGCCGGCGTATTCCCGGGAGGGGCGACCCTCGCGGATTCGCTGCGCCCGCACAAGCCTCCACGGCATATCGCGAGCCCGAGTGCGCCGTCTGGGCGGCAGCGGCCCAGCGTGCGCCGGAAACCGGCCGGAGCGGATCGGTCGTACCCTAGGCTGACGCGCGCGGCTCGCCCGACTGACACGACGCCCCGTGCGGCTGCCTCCCATCGCTCGCTTCGCCCGGAGTACAAGGAGGATTCCCCGCATGAACCGACAGCTCCGATCGGTCCTTCGCCGGACCGCCACGGCCGCGACCGCGGCCGCCCTGGCGATCGCGACCCTTGCTGTCCCGGCCGCGGCCGCGGCGCCGTTCCCGGACCAGCTCGCCCTCCCCAACGGCTGGGCGCCCGAGGGCATCACCGCCGGTCGCGGGACCACCGTCTACGTCGGCTCGCTCGCCGGCGGGGCGATCTGGCAGGCGGACGTCCGCACCGGCCAGGGCTCGATCCTCGTCGAGAGCGAGGTCGGGATGGTCGCGGTCGGAGTGGAGTACGAGGCCGGCGCCGACCGGCTCTGGGTTGCCGGCGGACCGACCGGCCAGGTTCGCGTCTACGACGCGTCGTCGGGCGAGCTGCTCGAGACGTATACGTTCTCGCCGGCCGGCTTCCTGAACGACCTGGTCGTGACCGCCGAGGCCGTCTACGTGACCGACTCGATGTTCGGCCACCTCGACGTGATCCCGCTCGGCGACGGCGGAGCGCTGCCCGACCCGGCCGACGTCGAGATGCTCGAGCTCAGCGGCGACTTCGAGCTCGTTCCCGGCTTCAACCTCAACGGGATCGTGGCCGCCCGCGGCTGGCTCATCGCCGTCCAGTCGAACACCGGCACGCTGTTCCGGATCGATCCCGACACCGGCGACGCCACCGAGATCACCCTGCTTGGCACCGACAGCGTGTCGAACGGCGACGGGCTCGAACTCCGCGGTTCGACGCTGTTCGTCGTCCGCAACCAGCTGAACCTCGTCGCCGAGTTCAAGCTCGGTCCGCAACTCGCGGCGGCGATCCTCGTCGACGAGCACACCTCGCCCGCGTTCGACGTCCCGACGACCGCGGCGTGGGTTGCCGGCGCGCTCTACCTGCCGAACGCCAGGTTCGGCACGCCGGTGACACCCGACACGGAGTACACGATCAACCGCCTCGAGGTCTGACCCGGCTCGGCGCGCGGCGCGCGGCCGCCGCCGCGCGGCCGCGGCGGCCGCGGCCGCCGCACCGTCGCCGCCCAGCTCAGCGGAACAGGTCGTTCTCGGCGGGAATCAGGGCGTCGCGGATCGTCGCCTCGCCGCGGGTCGGATTCGCCCCGCGGACGAGGGCGGCCGGCCGTGCCGTCGTCTTGCCGAAGGCCAGCTCGGCGGCCGAGGCGATCTCGTCGGCGACGGCCCGGACCGTCGAGCGCATGACCCGGCCGTCGTGATCGGCCACGCCGCGGAGGTCCTCGAGCGGCAGCATGCCCGACACGCCGATCGCGATGTCGACGATCCCCCAGCGCCACGGCCGACCGAATGAGTCGCTCACGACGACCGCCACGTCGACGCCGAACCGGGCCTCGACGGCGCGCCGGATCCGCTCGGCCGAGGCGTCCGGGTCGCGCGGCAGGAGCGTCACGACCTGGCCGCTGCCGGGCCCGACGTTCGACGCGTCGATCCCGCCGTTCGCGCAGACGAAGCCGTGATGGGTCTCGGTGATCAGGACGCCGTTGGCCATCCGCACGACGCGCTTCGCCTCGCGGAGAACGACCTCGACCTGGCGCGGGTCGCGGTCGTGGCGGTCGGCGAACTCGATCGCTTCGGGGCGCGGCTCGATCGTCGTCAGGTCGACGACCGCGCCCTCCGCCTTCGAGACGATCTTCTGGGTGACGACGAGGACATCGTCGCTGCGAAGCGGGAGCAGGCCCGGTTCGCGTTCGAGCGCATCGCCGAGGATCGCTCCGAGGTCGTCGCCCTCGCGGATCTCGGGGATGCCGTCGAGCGCGCTGACCTCCAGTCGTCCGCCGTCAGCCGGCACGGGCCGGTCCGGACGCGGACGCCTCGACGAGCAGCAGGTCGTCGGGCGTGTCGACGTCGAGGGCGAGCGGACCGTCGACCTCGACGTAGCGGGCCCCGGCGGACGCGGCACACGCGGCGTGGGCGGCCCGGCTGTCGCCGCCGAAGGCGAACGGGATCGCGTCGGGCGGAGCGAGGACGAGGCCGTTCGTGCCGCGGCCGTGGCGGTCGGGGGCGAGGATCACGAGCGGCCGCTCGGCCACGACGCCGAGGGGCGCGACGAGCTCGGCGATCGCCTCGGGCGAGACGAGCGGCAGGTCGATCGGCAGGACGACGATCGCGTCCGCGCCGCCTGCGAGCGCGTCGTCACGGGCCTCGGCGAGCCCGACGTTCAGGCCCTGGCTGCGCTGGCGGAGCGTCCGCGCGCCGAGGAACGCGCCCTGCTCGAGCGCCTCGGGATCGGGGCTGATCACGAGCGTCTCGGCGATGCCCGGCGCGGCGAGCGTCGCCCGGAGCGTCCGGTAGACCATCCCGTCGACGAGATCCCGCCGCTCCTCGGCGTCGAGCGTGCCCCCGAGCCGGGACTTCGCCCCCTCGAGGGCGCCGACCGGGACGATCGCCACGACGCGGAGCTCGGGCGAGACGGGGAAATCGACCATGCCGGGCATCGTACGCGGGACGGGCCGCGTTCGCCCGGGGTCCGGCACGGCGGCACGGGGCGACGGGGCGCTCGGCGACGCCCGCCCGTCAGGAGACGTCTGCGGTCGCCAGGCCGGCGATCGCGAGGCACTCCCCGGCGACGCGGGCCCGCGCGGCATCGTCGCCCATGATCGTGTCGGTGACGTGAGCCCGGAGGCCGAGTGTCTCGACCTCGCCGGCGAGGGCCGCGTCGAGGTCATCGAGGACGAAGTCGGTCGCGACGCCGGCGAGCAGCCGGGCCACGCCCGCGGCGCTCGCCTCGTGGCCGAGGGATGTGAGCATCCGATCGGCGGGGCCCTTCAGCGCGCGGCCGCCGACGATGCCCGAGACGGCGACGATCGGCACGCCCCTGGCACGGGCGGCGGCCAGGGCCTCGGCGATCTCGCCGAGCGCCAGGATCGGCCCGAGCGAGACGATCGGGTTGGACGGAGCGATGACGACCGCGGCCGCCACAGCGATCGCGTCCACGACGCCGGGTCCCGCACCGGCCAGGTCGGCGCCCCGGAAGCGGACCTCGCGGACCTCGGGCTCCTGGTGACGCCCGACGAAGTAGTCCTGGAACTCGAGCCAGCCCTCGTCGGTCAGGACCTCGGTCCGGACCGGGTCGTCGCTCATCGGCAGGATCGTCGCCGCCACGCCGAGCGACCGCTGGAGCGCCCCGCAGACGTCGCCGAGCCCGCTGCCCGCCCGAAGCCTCGCGGTCCGCACGATGTGGGTCGCAAGGTCTAGGTCGCCGAGTCTGAACCAGGTCGGCTCACCGTAGCGGGCCAGCATCTTGGAGGCGTCGAACGTCTCGCCCTCGATGCCCCAGCCCCACTCGCGGTTCGCGATGCCGGCAAGCGTGTACATCACGGTGTCGTGGTCGGGCATCACGAGCAGCCCGTGAAGCTCGAGGTCGTCGGCGGTGTTGACGACGACGGTCAGCCGGTCGCCGAGGTGGGCCTGGAGGCCGTGGGCGAGTTTCGCCCCGCCGACCCCGCCGGCAAGCGCGATGACCGGCCGTCGCTCAGCCATCGCCGAGGAGCGCCCGGACCTCGCCGATCCGCTCGATCGTCTCGCGGTCGTACGGCGCCGGCATCCGGACGATGACCGTCCCGAAACCGAGCTCGTCGCGGTACGGCCGGATCGCGTCGGCCAACGCCTCGGGCGGACCGAGCAGGACGACGGGAGCGCCCGACGATGCCATCCCGTTGCGGGCGAGCAGCCGGCCGAACGCGGCCTCGGCCGCCGCCCTCGTGTCGCGGAGGATCAGCGGGAAGCTGACGGTCCGCTCGATCGCGGCCGGGTCGCGGCCGACGTCGGCGCAGTGGGCCTCGAGCGTGGCGACCATGCCGCGCACGTCCTGGAGCGTGCCCGCGGTGTTCCAGGAGTCGGCCCGCAGCGCGGTCGTGCGCAGCGTCTTGCGCGGCCCGGCGCCGCCGACGAGGATCGGCAGATGGGCCTGGACCGGTCGCGGTTCGCAGAGCGCGTCGGTCATCCGGTAGAAGCGCCCCTCGTGGGTCAGCCGCTCGCCGTCGAGCAGCCGCCGCAGCAGCATGACCGACTCGTCGAGACGGTCGAGGCGCTCGCCGAAGCCCGAGCCCCACGCCTCGATCCCGAAGGCCTCGTGTTCGCGCTCGAACCATGCGCCGCCGATGCCGAGGATCGCCCGGCCCTCGCTGACGTGATCGAGGGTCGTGGCCAGCTTCGCGGTGAGCCCCGGGTTCCGGAACGTGTTCGCGCCGACCATCAACCCGAGGCGGATCCGGCGCGTGACGGCGCCGGCAGCGGCAAGGACCGACCAGCCCTCGAGGATCGGCTGCTCCCAGGGGCCGAGGATCGCGAGGAGGTGGTCCCAGGTCCAGACCGAATCCCAGCCGGCCGCCTCGGCGGCGAGCGCCGAGTCGCGGAAGCCCGGCCACGACGTCTGCTGCGACCAGAGCTGGAGCCCGAACTGCATCGGCGGCATCGGTCGCTCGCCTCAGTCCTCGATGTGGTCGTGGATGCCGTCGACGTGAAGCCGGAAGCTGACGCGGCGTTGCTTCGTGAAGCGGTCGCGGATGACGGCATCGGCCGCCGCGGGATCGTCGACATGGTAGCGGCGGGCCATCGCGGCGATGTCGGCCTGAGCCTGCGCTTGGTCGTCGACGATCTCGACGCTCCCGGTCAGGCCGACCCACGACTGGCGTCGGGCGTCGGTGACGGCGATCGAGGTCCGGGGGTCGCGCCGGAGGTTCGTCGGCCATCGCCTGCCCTCGAGGCTGTTGACGACGATCGTGTCGCCCTCGAGCAGGAACCAGACGACGGCCTGACGGGGCGCCCCGTCCTCGTCGACGGTCGCGACGGACGCGTACCGCGGCTCGGTGAGGAAGCGTCGGACGTGGTCGGGGAGGGGAGTGGTCGTGGGAGCGGGCATGGCCCGATGGTACGCGAGGCCGCACCGAACGGGCGACGCCCGCGGCTTCGGTCGTGCCCGGCCGGGTCCCCGGCTACCTGGCGGAGACGGGCCGTGCCCGCCGCGCGACGACCGTCCCGACGCCGTCGCGGACCCGACGCCGGGCGGCGTCGAGGCGAAGCGAGTCCATCGGGCGAGGCGCCGCCGGTTCGTAGGTCGGCCGGCCGAGCAGGAAGCCCTGGCCGAAGTGCACACCGAGCGCGGTGAGCATCGCGAGGTCGGCCCGCTTCTCGATCCCCTCGCCGACGAGCCGGGCCCCGATCCGGCGCCCGAACGAGACGAACGCCTCCACGAGCGCCTGCTTCGCGTCGTCGCGAGCGATCCCGTAGGCGATCTCCCGGTCCATCTTGATGATCGAGGGCCGGAGCGCCGCGATGAGGGAGAAGCTCGCGTAGCCCGCGCCGGCGTCGTCGATCGCGAACCCGAACCCGAGGCGACGCAGTGCCTTGACCCGGCGAACGAGCGGCCCGACGTCGGACACGGCCTGCTGCTCGGTGCATTCGACCGTGATCTGACGCGGCGACAACCCGAAGCCGCCGATCATCGTCGCGAGCGCCTTCGCCTCGAACCGCTCGTCGAGCAGGCTTGCCGGCGTCAGGTTGATGGCGAGGCGGAGGGGCGGTCGGCCGCGCTCCCGGCCCGCGCGCTCGAGCACACCCGCCCGCTCCAGGATCAGCCGCACGATGAAGGCGTCGAGCTCGACGGAGCGACCGGTGTCGATCGCGGCGTGGACGATCGCGCTGATCGACTGGGGCAGCATCGGCATGTTCGGTCGGAAGAGGCACTCGTATTCATAGAGGTCGCCGGTCGCGAGCTCGACGATCGGCTGGAACGCGACCTGGTGGACGTTGCGGAGGTTGAAGAAGTAGTCGAGCGTCTTGGTCTGGACGACCTGGGTGTTGGGAGCCATCCCGATCCGTTCGGCGATGCCCGACTGCAGGGCGGCCGCCGCCATCCCGGCGAGGTAGCGCTCGCCCTCGGGGAGCGCCGGATCGAGGCTCACGAGGCCGTAGGCCGGCGAGTGGACCTCGGCGGCGATCTCGGCCGCCCGCGCGTCGGTCAGCTGGGCGGCCGGGCCCAGGACGACCGTGCCGGCATCGAGCTCGACGGTCCGGCAGGCCGGCAGGAGGGCGGCGAGCCGGTGCGCGTAGCGGATGTCCCTCGACCAGAGCAGGCGCTCCTCGCCCGGTCGGGGCTGGGGACTGAAGAACCGCACGCGCACACCCTGTTCGGCCCGGCGTTCAAGGCGGGGACGCGCGCTGCCTCGAACCGCGGACGAGGCCATCATCGCCCGCCCGCCCGGGCCGGTCGGGGGCGTCATGGTCCCCTCGCGCATGGCCGCTTCGTACCGGGTCGCCAGCCGATCGGCCCGGGCAGATCGGTCCCTTTGGCCCTGCCCACCGGCCACAGGTCGCTCCACGGTTGGACGATCCAACGTGCGGGAGTCGCCGTCGGAAGCAGGGTGATCGCCACGCTGGCACGGAGGGCGGTCCGATGACACGAGTCCTCGTCGTCCATCACGACGTCGATCTGGCGGACCTCGAGGTCGAGGCGCTCCGCCACGCCGGCTACGAGGTCGACCAGTGCGGTGGGCCGACCCATGCGATCCTCTCCTGCCCGGTCATGCGCGGCCAGCCGTGCTGGCAGGTCGACGCCGCCGACGTCGTCGTCTACGACGCGTGGGCCGCCGGCGACGGCGCGGGTGATCTCATGGCCGACCTGCGCGTGCTGTACCCGGACATGCCCGTCGTCCTGACCTCGTCCGGCATGGAACTCGACTGGGAGGAGCAGGATCCGGCTCGCCGGACCGCATCGGTCGCAGGAGCGCCGACGCGGGCCAATCTGGCGGCCGCGATCGAGGAGGCGTTGGCGAAGGCCCGGGTCGCGGTCGCCGGCTGACCCCCGGCCGCGCCGACCCTCAACGATCCGGGCCTCGTCGACGGAGCGGACCGGGTCGCCCGTCGCGTGAACGTCAGCAGGCCGATCGGTCGTCGCGGGGCCTCGCCGCCACCGCGAGCCGGTAGCGGATCTCCTCGATCGGCGTGCCGTCGAAGTCGAGGAAGCGCGCGCTGCCGTCCGCAACCCAGCCGCACCGCTCGTAGAACCGCCGCGCCCGGGCGTTGTCGGTGAGGACCCACAGGACGAGCGGGTCGTGGCGGACGGCGAGGTCGTCGACGGCCGCGTCGTGGAGCCGCCGTCCGAGGCCCGTCGACCAGTGCTCGGGGTCGAGGTAGATCGCGTAGAGCTCGCCGGCAACGGGCGCCAGGTCGTCGTCGCGGGCAGGCCCGATCGACGCGAAGCCGGTCACCTCGCCGCCTTCGCCGACCGCGACCCAGACGCGTTCGCCGGCATCGGTCGAGGCGTCGAGCGACCGGGTGATCGCCTCACGCCAGAACGCCGCACGTCGCTCGACCGACATGCGGTCGAGGATCGGCTGGGGCACGATGCCGGGGTACGTCGCCTGCCACGACGCGACGTGGACGCGGCCGATGCCGGGCGCATCGTCCGGCACCGCGAGACGGATCCTGTGGGCCGCGGCGGCGGCCGGCGCGGTGGAGCGGCGGCGCCCGCCAGGGTCGGGCGATTCCGCGCTCACGACAGGCGCTCACCGGCCTCGACCCCGAACGCGAGGCGGTTCTCGGGTGGGGCGAGCGGACAGGCCCACCGCGGGTCGAAGGCACAGGACGGGTGGTAGGCGAAATTGAAGTCGAGGATCAGCGTCCCGTCCTGCGGCTCGCCGCCGAGGTCGGCCGCCTTCGCGGCGTCGAGCAGGTAGCGGCCGGCGCCGTACGTCTCGCTGCCGTTCGTCCCGTCGCGGAACGGCAGAAAGAGGCCGCCGGCGTAGCCTGCCAGCCAATAGACCGCGAGCCGGCCGGACCCGACCGGCGACGGCAGCTCGACCCAGCCGATCCGGGTGAACGACATCGTCCCGCCGGCGCTGACCGGCAGGGCCAGCGGGGCCGCCGGCGCCGGTCCTTCGTCGGCATGCGGGTCGGCCGCGCCGGGGTCGGCCGCAAGCCGCGCCTCGAAGCGCCACCTCGGGTCGTAGTCGAAGTGGGCGGCCCGGAAGCCGCGTCGGCGGTCGAGCGGGACCGGCGACTGGGGATGTTCGCGGAAGAGCGCCTCGCGGGCGGTCCGCCAGCGGTCCCACGCGGC
>DASTEU010000234.1:0-2034 GCA_035709325.1 Candidatus Limnocylindrales bacterium
TGACCGTGATCATCACCTCGTCGCCGAGCCGCTCGTTGAAGCTCGTGCCGAAGATGATGTTGGCCTCCGGATCGGCCGCCGCCCGGATCTCCTCGGCCGCCTCGGTCACCTCGAACAGGCTCAGGCTCGAGGAGCCGGTGATGTTGAAGAGGATGCCCTGGGCGCCCTGGATGTTGACCTCGAGGAGCGGGCTGGCGATGGCCATCCGCGCCGCTTCGACGGCCCGGTTCTCGCCCGACGCGCGGCCGATGCCCATGAGCGCCGATCCGGCGTCCTTCATGATCGCCCGCACGTCCGCGAAGTCGAGGTTGATGAGGCCCGGCATCGTGATGATGTCGCTGATCCCCTGGACGCCCTGGCGGAGGACGTCGTCGACGACCCGGAACGCGTCGATGATCGAGGTGTTCTTCTGGACGACGTCCTTGAGTCGGTCGTTGGGAATCGTGATCAGCGTGTCGACCTGGGCCTTGAGCTCCTCGGCCGACTTCTCGGCGACGAGCTTGCGCTTCGCGCCCTCGAAGCTGAAGGGCTTCGTCACGACGCCGATCGTGAGGGCACCCGCCTCCTTGGCCATCTGGGCGACGATCGGGGCGGCGCCGGAACCCGTGCCGCCGCCGAGGCCCGCGGTGATGAAGACCATGTCCGAGTCGGTCAGGGCCTCGGCGATCTTCTCGGAGTCCTCCTCGGCCGCCCGCTGGCCGATCGAGCTGTCGCCGCCCGCCCCGAGGCCGCGGGTGATCTTGTCGCCGATCCGGATCTTGTGCGGCGCGTCGGACTGGAGCAGGGCCTGGGCGTCGGTGTTGCAGGCGATGAACTCGACGCCCATCATCTCGGCCCGAATCATCCGGTTGACGGCATTGCTCCCGCCACCGCCGACGCCGATGACCCGGATGAGCGCGAAGTTCTCGGAGTCGGAACGCAGCGGCATCGCCTCTCCTCGGGTGGCTGTCCGGTTGTCGTTGGGTTCTCAGTCGCGAAACCGGCTGGTGCCTCGATCGGGGACACGTTCGAGGGACCGCCGGACGTGCCGGGAGTCTAACACCGGCCCGCCAGCATGGGGAGCGCGGTGGGATCGTGCCCAAAGACGACCGGTGCGCCCGTGCACTTCGGGCCCGCGATGCGTCATTCGCCCTATGGACAGGCGCCGGCAGGCCCGGCGATCCTGCGGGCCGTCACCGTAGTACTGCCGGGAGCGCGCGTGGGAAACAAGTACCGACGGCCGGTCGCCGTCGCCGCCGTGATGTTCGTCGTCGGGCTGCTGCTGGCGCCCGCCGCGGCGCTCGCCGCCGACCCGCCGGCCGACGTCGTGCTCGATGCCGTCGTCGTCGTCCGCCATGTCGACGCCCTGGACGGCCCGATCGCCGGGGCGACGATCACGGTCACGAGCTACCGCGTGCAGGACGCGCCGATCCAGGTCGCGAGCGCGACGACCGACGACGAGGGTGCGGCGACCCTGGCCGGGATCGCCCGGCCGGCCGAGGGCGCCGGGCCGGTCCTGCTCGACGTCCGCTCGGACCTCGTCTCGACGACGGTCGACGAGGCCGGCTGCACCGAGATCGCGAGCCGGTCCGCGAGCGAGTCGGCGATCCCCGTCGCGGCGAGTGTCGAGATCCTCCTCGACAGCACCGCGAAGAGCGTCGAGATCTCCTGCCCCGAACCGACCGACCCGCCGGCCGACGCCGAGCCCTCCCCGGATCCCGAGCCGCCGGCCGAACCGTCCGCCGGCGGCGTCCTCGCCGCGACCGGGCGGCCGCAGATCACGCCGCCGAGCACCGACACCGGGGAAGCCGCCGCGGCCTCGGCCTCGCGATCGCCGGCGGTCCCCGGGATGCTCGCGGTCCTCGGGCTGTTCGCCGGCGCCGTGCTCGCCGCCATCCGGCGGCGAGGGATCAGCCGCCGAGGAAGCTGAGCCGGACCGTCCGCGTCGGGTTGTCGCGGTTCGGGTCGAGGAGCGCGATCGACTGCCACGTCCCGAGGGCCAGGCGCCCGTCCACGACCGGCACGCTCAGCGACGGCGGGGCGAGCAGCGGCAGG
>DASTEU010000235.1:0-5001 GCA_035709325.1 Candidatus Limnocylindrales bacterium
ATCGTGAAGACGCTGTCGGCCCGGACCCGGTCCCAGGCCTCATCGAGCGAAGCGCCGGCGGCGACGTATTCGCGGGCCCGCTCCGCGAGCAGGAACGCCGAATGGCCCTCGTTGAGGTGCCAGACCGCGGGTGCGATCCCGAGCGCCCGGATCGCCCGGACCCCGCCGACGCCGAGGACGAGCTCCTGGTGGAGGCGCATCTCGCGCCCGCGGACGTAGAGGATGTGGGTGATCGGCCGGTCGGCGTCGCCGTTCTCCGGGATGTCGGTGTCGAGCAGGAGCACGGGCGTCCGGCCGACCTGGGCCACCCAGACCGCAACCGTGAGATCGCGCCCGGGCAGCTCGACCGACACGTGGAGCGGCTGGCCGTCGTGTCCCTGGGCCCGGCTGACCGGGAGGCGCCACAGGTCGTAGTCAGGGTAGGCATGCTCCTGGTGGCCGTCGGCGTCGATCGTCTGGTGGAAGTAGCCGCGGCGGTAGAGCAGCCCGACGCCGATGAACGGGAGCGCCATGTCCGACGTCGTCTTCGTGTGGTCGCCGGCCAGCACGCCGAGGCCGCCGGAGTAGATCCCGAGCGATTCGTAGATCCCGTACTCGGCGCAGAAGTAGGCGATCGGTCCCGGCGGCTCCGGATAGTTGCGGGCGAACCAGGCGTCCGACCCATTCTCCATGTACTCGTCGAACTCGCGGAGGACCTCCTGGACCTCGACCATGAACGTCGTGTCGTTGAGCAGACGGGTCCAGTCGATCGACCGGGCGAGAACCGGAACCGGGTTGCGGTGCCTCGTCCAGGATTGCCGGTCGATGCGGCTCCACAACCCGCGAGCCCGGGGGTGCCAGGCCCAATACATGTTGTAGGCGAGCCGACGCAGGCCCTCGAGCTGCGGCGGCAACCGGAACGAGGCGCCGGGAATCGAGGGAACCTGGGGAGCCGGATGCATTCGGGCGATGATAGCCGGTCCGTCGCACGCTCTGAACCGGTTTAGCGCGCGATCCGTGACGGCCGCATCTCGGACGGGCCGGGCCCGGCGATCCCTCGCCGCTACCATGGGCCGATGCCCACGCCCCTCCGCGTTGCCTTCGTCGCCGCCGAATGCGAGCCCTGGGCGAAGACCGGCGGACTCGGCGACGTCGTGGACGCTCTCGCGCGGGCGCTCGCCGCGGTACCGGGCGCGACCGACGGGCCCGTCGACGTCTTCCTGCCGCGGTATCGCTCGGTGCCGGTCCCGGCCGGGGCGGGTGCCGGCCGGCCGCTCCGAGTCCCGGATCCGCACGCGGTGGGTGGCGCGTCCGACGTGACGATCGTCGACATCGAGGCGAACGGCTATCGACTGCGGCTCGTCGATCACCCCGCCGCCTTCGATCGCGACGCCTTCTACGGACCGCCCGGCGGCGACTACGCCGACAATGCCTGGCGGTTCGGACTGCTCTGCCGGGCCGCGCTCGAGACGCTCCGGTCGGAGGCGGATCGGCCGGTCGACGTGATCCACCTCCACGACTGGCATGCCTGCCCGGCGGGCCTGTTCCGCGACCGCTGGTACGCGGACGATCCGGTGATCGGGCGGGCCGCCATGACGCTCACGATCCACAACCTCGCGTACCACGGCTGGACGCCGCTCGCCGCCCTTCCCCAGCTGGGGCTGGTGCCCGGCGACGGGATCGTCGCGGCGGACGCACTGGGGATCGACCTGCTGTGGTCGGGCATCGAGCGGGTCGAGCTGGCGAACACGGTGAGCCCCGGATATGCCCGTGAATCGCGGACGCCCGAGCTCGGCTTCGGGCTCGACGGCGCGCTCCGGGCGAAGGGCGATCGCTACCTCGGGATCCTCAACGGACTCGACACGACCCTCTGGAACCCGGCGACCGACGCCGACCTCGCCGCGACCTACTCGGCGGCGGACCTGAGCGGCAAGGCCGCCTGCCGCGTCGATCTCCTCAACCGCGTGGGCTTCGATCCGACCGACGACGGGGCGGTCCTCGGGATGATCGGCCGGCTCGATCCCCAGAAGGGGTTCGACCTGCTCGCCGATGCCGCCCGCCGGCTGCTTGGGTCCGGCGTCCGGCTCGTCGTCCAGGGCGCCGGCGATCCGGCACTCGCGGCGTCGTTCCGCGCGCTTGCCGCCGATCGGCCGGACCGCGTGGCCCTGATCGAGCGGTTCGACCGGGCGATGGCCCGTCGCATCTACGCGGGGGCCGACTTCTTCCTCATGCCGTCGCGTTTCGAGCCGTGCGGCCAGGGGCAGATGATCTCGCTCCGCTACGGCACGCCGCCGATCGTCCGCCGGACCGGCGGCCTCGCCGACACGGTGATCGACGAGCGGCGGCGGCCGGGCGAGGGGACCGGATTCGCCTTCGACGAGGCGGCGCCCGAGGCGCTCGCGGCGGCCTGCGAGGACGCGATCGAGCTGCGGTCGGCCGGCGGGCCGCCCTGGGATGGCCTCGTGGCCCGCGGGATGGCCGTCGACTTTGACTGGCGGACGGGTTCTGCACCGCGCTACGCGGAGATGTACGAGCGGGCGGTCGCCGTGCGCCGACGCGGACGCTGACGGCCCGATGCCTGAGCGGATCGAGGGCGGGCGGTTGCCGATCCTCTCCTGGGCCGCCGACGCCGACGAGGCCACGCTGAGCCAGGCGCGCAACCTCGCCGACCTCGAGGTCGCCCGCCATCACGTCGCGCTGATGCCCGATGCCCACGTCGGCTTCGGGATGCCGATCGGCGGCGTCCTCCTGACCGAGGACGCAGTGGTCCCCTACGCGATCGGCGTCGATATCGGCTGCGGTGTCCAGGTCGCCCGGACGAACCTCGTCTGGGGCGACGGCTTCGGCCCGGAGAAGCTGCGCAACGTCCTGCGCCAGGTCCAGCGCGACGTCCCCACCGGCTTCTCGTCCCACAAGGCGCCGCCGATGTCCGCCGATCGCCTGCTCGAGCTCATGGGCCTCGACCTGCCGGATCGGACGGCCGTGCCGCCGGCGATCTTCGAGGGCGCGCTCCGCCAGGTCGGGACGCTCGGTGGCGGCAACCACTTCCTCGAGGTCCAGCGCGACCCGGAGACGAGTCGGGTCTACTTCATGCTCCACAGCGGCTCGCGATCGCTCGGCAAGAAGCTCTGTGACCTCCACGCGAAGAACGCGCTTGCGTGGTGCCGCGCGACGGGCCGCGAGCTGCCCGACAAGGACCTCGCCTGGTTGCCGCTCGACTCGGCGGAGGGCGCCGCCTACTGGTCGGCGATGTCGTTCGCCCTGCGCTGGGCCGAAATCAACCGGCGGGCGATGATGGACGCCGTCGAGGCCGCGTTCCGCAAGCACGCCTCGGTCCACGAGTTCGAGCGCCTCGTCGACATCCACCACAACTACGCGGCTCCGGAGACCCACGGCGGCATCCGGGGCGTCGTCCATCGCAAGGGCGCCGTCCGGGCGGCGGCCGGCGAGACGGTCCTGATCCCCGGCTCGATGGGGACGGCGTCGTACATCGGCGAGGGCCTCGGCTCGGCGGAGTCGTTCGAGACGTGCCAGCACGGTGCGGGGCGGGTCCTGGGCCGGAACGCCGCGAAGCGGCTGAAGACGCCCGAGGAGGTCCGCGAGGAGATGGCCGCCTGGGGCATCGAGTTCGTGAGCAACGAGCCGCGCAGCTCGGCCGAGGAGGCGGCGTTCGCCTACAAGGACATCGAATCGGTGATGGCCGCGTCGGCCGACCTCGTCCGACCGGTGAAGCGGCTCCTGCCGCTCGGCGTGGTCAAGGGCTGACCGCCGCGACGTCGCCGCCGGCGGCCTCGCCGGCCGCCGAGCGAGCCGGGCACCCTCGTCAGCGCAGGAAGCGAAGCAGCGCCTCGAGCGTCTCGGCTGGGTGCGTCCGGTGCGGGGAGTGCGGTGCGCCGGTGATCGTCGCGACGTGCTCCGGACCGAGGCGCGCGACCAGCGCCGGCAGGGCCTCGTCGGGGATCAAGCCGCCCGCGGCCGGCTCGCCCCGGATCAGCCGGACCGGCACGTCCCGGGCGGCGGGGTCGGCGAGGTCGGCGAGGCCGCCGTCCCAGTCGCCGTTCTCGGTGAGCACCGCCCGGACCGCGGCCTCGTCGAACTGGGTCAATCCCTCGGCCTTCGCGAACACGTCGCCTTCCGACCACGTCGGGTTCGCCGCCCCCACGATGCGGATCGCCTCCTCGAGATCGTCGTAGCGACGCTCGACCGGGTCGTCGAGCATCTGTGCGATGACCTCGCGCCGGATCGCCGGCGGGTCGACCAGGACGAGTCGGCCGGGGACGTACCCGACTGCCGGCAGCGCGGCCGACGTCATCGCGCCCCAGCTGTGGCCGACGACCCGCACGTCGGCCGGTGCAGCATCCGGCAGCGCCGCGGCGGCGAAGGAGGCCAGATCGCGAGCGTTGTCCCGGAATCGGTGATGGCCGATCCAGTGTCCGGTCAGGCCATGCCCCGGCAGGTCTGGGGCGACGACCCGGTAGCCGGCGGCTGCGAGCCCCGGGCCGAGTCGCCACCAGGTCCGCGCCGCCGACGTGACGCCGTGGACGAGCAGGAGCGGCACGCCGCCGGCGTCGCCCCACAGCAGCACGTGGAAGGGGATCCCGGCGGCAACGATCGTCGCCTCGTCCGCCGGCCCCGGTTCCGCCAACGCCGCCGGAACGGCCGGAGCCGCCGCGACGTCCGGCTCGGTCATCGACCGAACGTACCATGGCGCGCCGCCGAGCCTGGTCGTAGGTTGCAGCCCATGGCTCGGCAGCGCGGAAACGCGGCTCGGCGCGGCGACGCCGCCCACCGGGGAGAGGTCCTCCAGGCGGCGCTCCTGATGATCGTGCTCGTCGTCCTCTTCATCCTCTCCCGGCTGCCGGCGGTCTGACGCGGCATCGCCGGCCCGGCCGACCGGCACGGGCTAGAATCGGCGCTCACGCATGCCGCGCGGAGGGTCCCATGGCCAACCAGTTCGTCGTCCAGCTGCGGAACGAGCCCGGGGCGATGGCGACGCTCGCCGAGACGCTCGCCGACCGGGGC
>DASTEU010000236.1:0-3778 GCA_035709325.1 Candidatus Limnocylindrales bacterium
GATCCCCAGAGCAGCCCGATCAACTCCGCTGCACTCAGGCCGGCCGGGCCGCGGGCGGCGAGCCGCTCGCGAGGTCGTTCCATCGGCGGCAGCTCCCGGATCGCCCGGCCGGCCGGGCGCCGCCGCGGCGTCGGATCGACGAACGGTGGTTCGGCCATCGGGGACTCCCTGGGAGGGCGGGCTCGGAGTCCCCGGGCCCGAACGACGGAAGCCCGCCGATTCCTCCCGCCATCCGGACCAGGGGACGCCCGAACCCTAGCGGTCGGCGCTCTCCGGGCGATCACCTCGGCCTTCACCGGCGGTGACCGGGGCCCGGACCCACCGGCGGTGACCGGGGCCGGCAGCCGGCCTACCCGACCGGCGCCGTCCCGGACGTCAGGGCCAGATGGGCCAACGTGAGGAGGAGTCCGTTGAAGACCGCGTGAAGCCCGATCGGGGCCCACAACGAGCCGGTCCGGACGAAGAGGACGCCGAGCGCCCAGGCCACCGGCAGCCTCGTCCCTATCCCGACCGCGATGAGTCCGATCGCCTCGCCGAAGCTCCCGGCCTCGACGGCGACGACGTGGGCCAGCGCGAAGAGGAGCGCCGCGCGCACGACGGCCCGCTGCTCGCCGATCGTCCGTCGCCAGGCGGTGATCGCGAACCCGCGGAAGACGATCTCCTCCGCGATCGGGGCGACGATCGCGCCGGCAAGGAGCTGCACGAACAGGCCGGAGAGCTGGCCCGTCGGCGGAAGCGGGCTCGGGCTCACGACGCCGAAGATCGTCACGAGAACGAGCCCGACGACAGCCGTGATCGCGATGACGGGCACGGCGAACGCGGCGCCGGTCGCGAGCTGGGAGACGGCCGTGCGATCGAATGGCCGCAGGCCCATCTCGGACCAGCTCAACGCGCCGGTGCCGACGACCGTGAGGCGGATGACGGCGAGAAAGACCGCCGCCGTGAGCAGCCCGCCGATCAGCTGGCCGATCGGTCCCGCGACTTCGACGCCGGCGGCCGCGAACAGTCCCTCGAGGACCACGCCGAGGAGCGCTCCGATGAAGTACGAGACGGCGACGATCGCCCCGAACACGATGAACGGCGACGGGCCCGCGTACGGCTCGCCGCGGGCCCGCCGCTCGAGGGCCTGATTGCCGGCACCGGCGATCAGGCCCAGCGACAGCAGCCCGGGCCCGACGAAGAATGCGAGGATCGTGGAGCCGCCGAGGACGCCGATGACCGCGAGCGACAGGCCGAGGATCGAGGCCAGCCAGCCGACGACGAACAGGCCCGGCGCGGCCCGACCCTCGATCGTGAAGACGGAGGCGCCGGGGCGCGGCGGCGGCCGGTCGGACTCGCCGTCGGGCGTCGGCCTGTCGGGATCCTCGCCGAGGTGGCCGTTGCTGGAGAGTGTCAACCCTCCGGCAGGATGTCCTGCGACGGCCGGCTCCGGCTCGTCCGCGTCGTCGACGACCGAACGGACCGCGAGCTGATCTCGGCCGCCTTGCCGATCCGACCGGTTTCGTCGAGCGAGCCGGGCAGCGGGGTGATCGGGGCCGGCCGGGCGATCGCCGCCGCCGGCAGGTCACGCCGCTCGAAGTCCTTGCCGCACCAGGCGCAGAGCGACCAGTCGAGCCCGACGAGGCGGCTGCAGTTCGGGCAGACCCGGTTCAGGCGCGTCCGACACGTCGGGCAGATGATCCACTCGTCGTGGACCTTGCGGGCACACGTCGGGCAGCTCTTGATCGCCTCGACTTCCGCGAGGAGGGCCTCCTCGGCCAGGTTCCGCTCGTACACCTCGCCGATCTTCTCGTGGGGCCGGATGATCTTGTAGACGAAGATCGCCAGCGGGAAGAAGACCGGGGTGAAGACGATGATGAAACTCGCCGCGACGTACGGCAGGATCGGGTTCTCGGTCCGCTGCTGCATGTCGCGGAACGCCCAGTAGGCGCCGGCCAGCCAGAGGATGATCAGGTAGACCGCGATCGCCTGGAGAGCGAGCTGGACCGGGGCGCTTCCGAAGAACCCACCCAGCGCCTTGCCGATCTCAGCGAAGATCTCGTCCATTCGCCTGGTAGGTGCCTCCGAAATCGATCACGCCGGTCCGCCGCGAGTCCGCCACCCGGCAGCCGCCGGGCATCCGGCGCAGTGTAGCAGGGGCGAAAACGCGAACCCCGACTGGCCTAGACGCTCGCGGACGGCTCGGCGTGACGCCGGACGACGAGATCGAGCAGGGCGCCGATGAGGACGATCACGGCGCCGGCCGTGACGAAGAAGATACCGAGCGAGGCGTTGTAGGGCCCGAACAGGTACGGCCAGGCGAGCCCGAACAGCAGGAACGCCACGGCGACCCCGGGCACGCGTGGAGCCGCGAGGCGGGGGAGGCGGTCGGAGACGAAGGCGAGGCCGGCCAGGGCGAGGACGATGACGAGGACGACCGGATGGCTTGGACCGGCCAGGCCCCAGCGGTCGAAGTAGCCGCCCATCGAGGAGGCCCCGAGGACGATGTCGGCCCATGGCAGCAGGAAGCCCAGCGCCGCGAGACCGGCCCCGCCGACGATCGAGAGCGCCGGGGCCCGCGGCGAGATCCCCAGCTGGATCGAGGCGAACGCGCCGGCCGCGTCGTTCGCGGGGCGGCCGGCCTTCGCGCCGGGAAGTGGCAGGGCCTCGGCGGGGGGCAGGACGGCCGACGGCGGCAGGTAGGCGCCGGCCGGGTTACGCGGCGGGAAGGCAGCAACGGCCGGGGCGGCCTCGGCACCCGGAACGGCGGGCGCGGGCGCGGCGAACGGCGCGGGGGCTGCTGCGGCGAACGGCGCGGGGACGGGCCCTCCGTAGGCTGCGGGTTGCGCGAAGGCTGCCGGTGGCGCGGCAGTCGGGACGGTCCACTGCAGCTGGTCGGGTTGGTGCGGCTGAGCGGGCCATTCGGGCTGCGCGGGCCATTCGGGCTGCGCGGGCCGCTGCGGCTGGGCGCTCCATACCGGCTGAGCGGGCCATTCCGGCTGGGCCGGCCGCTCGGGTTCCGAGGCGGGCCACTCGGGCTCCGGCTCCGAGGCCGGCCGCTCGGGCTCCGAGGCGGGCCAGTCGGGGATCACGTCGGGCACGGCCGGCCGGCCGCGCGTGACCGGGGGGTCGGCCTCCATCGTCGCGGCGGGCTCCGCCGATTCGGGGTCCGGCTCGAGGACGGTCCGCGTGCGACGGCTCGACGCTGCGCTGCGACGGGAGCGGCTCCGTGCCGCGGGCGGAGCCGTCGGCGCCTGTTCGGCCGAGAGCGAACCTGGCTCCGACGCAGCTCCCGGCTCGAGTGCGAGCTCGAACCCCGGCTCGAACCCCGGTGCAGCTTCGGTCGCCGGAGACTGGTCCCGGCCCGGCGCTGACGGGGCGAGATGCCTGCCGTTCGCCTCGGCCGGTGGGAGGCCCTCGAGGACCGGCGTCGCCGCATAATCGGTCGGCAGGAGCGGCCGGCGGGCGCTCGCGACCGACGCGACGAGCGCGCCGCAGGTCGAACACGAGAAGCGGCCGGGTGCCAGTGGCGTATCACATTCCGGGCAGACGACGGTCCTCGTCGTCATCGTTCACCTCGCGTCGGCCGGCAATCGTGGGCCGGGGCCTACAGGCTGCCACCCTCGTCACCCACCGACCAATCCCCCGGACGGCGGTGCGCGCCTGCCCCGAACGTCCCGTCCCGAGAGGCGACCCGGTGGGCCGATCGGACCTCCTCGACGACGCCGGCGGCCGTCCGAACGGCCGCGAGGAGCCCACCCGCGACGAGCCCGCTGAGCCAGATCCCGACGAACGCGAG
>DASTEU010000237.1:0-4063 GCA_035709325.1 Candidatus Limnocylindrales bacterium
ATGCAGCAGGCGGTCGGGGAGGGCGAGTCGATCCCCGTCTTCGGCGCCAAGGAAGTGGCCGACAACGCCTGGCTCGGGATCATCATCACCGGGCTGCTGCCGATCCTGATCATCGGCGGCTTCATCTTCTTCATGATGCGCCAGGCCCAGGGGACGAACAACCAGGCCCTGAGCTTCGGCAAGAGCCGCGCCCGGATGTTCCTCGGCAACAAGACCGTCGTGACGTTCGCCGACGTCGCGGGCGTCGACGAGGCGAAGACCGAACTCCAGGAAGTCGTCGAGTTCCTGAAGTACCCCGAGAAGTTCAACTCTCTCGGCGCCCGGATCCCGCGGGGCGTGCTCCTCGTGGGCCCGCCCGGCACGGGCAAGACGCTCATGGCCCGCGCCGTCGCCGGCGAGGCCGGCGTGCCGTTCTTCAGCATCTCTGGCTCGGAGTTCGTCGAGATGTTCGTGGGCGTCGGCGCCAGTCGCGTCCGCGACCTGTTCGACCAGGCCAAGCGCAACTCGCCGTGCATCGTCTTCGTCGACGAGATCGACGCGGTCGGTCGCCAGCGTGGCGCCGGCCTCGGCGGCAGCCAC
This sequence comes from Candidatus Limnocylindrales bacterium, assembly GCA_035709325.1. Taxonomy (GTDB): domain Bacteria; phylum Chloroflexota; class Limnocylindria; order Limnocylindrales; family CSP1-4; genus CF-46. The sequence continues at coordinate 580 of DASTEU010000237.1, forward strand.
GACGAGCGGGAGCAGACGCTCAACCAGATCCTCGTCGAGATGGACGGCTTCGACACCAACACGAACGTGATCGTCGTCGCCGCCACGAACCGGCCCGACGTCCTCGACCCGGCACTCCTGCGGCCCGGCCGCTTCGACCGCCAGGTCATCCTCGATCGGCCCGACATGCGGGGCCGCGTCGCGATCCTCAAGGTCCACACGAAGGGCAAGCCGCTCGACAAGGGCGTCGACGTCGAGGGCGTCGCCCGCCAGTCGCCGGGCTTTTCCGGGGCGGACCTCGCGAACCTCGTCAACGAGGCGGCGATCCTGTCGGCCCGCCGCAACAAGAAGGTCATCGGCATGTCCGAGTTCCAGGAGGCGCTCGAGCGGATCGTCGCCGGCCCGGAGCGCAAGTCGCGGATCATCTCGGACGCCGAGAAGGCGATCATCGCCTACCACGAGGGCGGCCACGCGGTCGTCCAGCGGATCCTGCCGAAATGCGATCCGGTCCAGAAGGTGACGATCATCAGCCGCGGCATGGCCCTCGGCTACACGATGGCGTTGCCGTCGGAGGACCGCTACCTCCAGAGCAAGACCGAGTTCGAGGACAAGATCGCGGGACTTCTCGCCGGCAACGTCGCCGAGCGGCTCGTCTTCGGGGACACCACGACCGGCGCGAGCAACGACATCGAGAAGGCGACCGACCTCGCACGCCGGATGGTGACCGAGTTCGGGATGAGCGACCGCCTCGGCCCGCTCTCGTTCGGGAAGCGCGACGAGCTCGTGTTCCTCGGCCGCGAGATCGGCGAGCAGCGCAACTACTCCGACGAGGTCGCCAAGCAGATCGACGAGGAGGTCCGCGCGATCATCGACCACGCCTACGAGCGAGCGATGGAGGTCCTCGTGAAGCACCGCGACAAGCTCACCGCGCTTGCCGAGAAGCTCGTCGCCGAGGAGACCGTCGACGCCGAGGAGTTCGAGAAGCTCTTCAGCGACCTGCCGCCGAAGGAGAACCCCCACGGCAGCCGCCCGGCGATCGTCGGGCCCGGCCAGCCGACGCCGGCACCGGCCCCGAACCCGCAGCCGGCCTGATCCCGGCCCACCGCCCGGCGCGACGCGCCGGCAACGACCGTCCGAACGCGGACCCGACCCGGGTCCGCGTTCTGCATTCCCCCGGCGGTCCGGGCGCTCGGCTACCATCGGATGATGCCGACCACGACCGCCAGCGACACGGCCTTCGAGGCCTTCCTCTCCGAGACCCACGACCGGCGACTGGAGTCCTACAAGGAGCTCCTCCGGATCCCGAGCATCTCGGCGCTCCCGCAGCACGCGGACGACTGCCGGGCCGCCGCCGAGTGGATCGCGACGGACCTGCGCTCCATGGGCATCGACAACGTGTCGGTCGAGGAGACCGGCGGACATCCGGTCGTCTACGGCGACTGGCTTCACGCGGAACGTGCCCCAACCGTCCTCGTCTACTGTCACTACGACGTCCAGCCGGTCGATCCGCTCGACCTGTGGCACTCGCCGCCGTTCGAGCCGGCCGTGATCGGTGACCGGATCCTCGCCCGCGGCGCTTCGGACGACAAGGGTCAGCTCCACCTCCACCTCCGGGCGACCGAAGCGCTCCTCGCGACGCGCGGCGGCCTGCCGGTCAACCTCCGGTTCGTCTTCGAGGGCGACGAGGAATCGAGCAGCGAGCACCTGGAGGCCTGGGTGCGGGCCAACGCGTCGCGGCTGGCGGCCGACTTCGCCCTGATCAGCGACACCGGGTTCTTCGACGGCAACGTGCCGGCGATCACGATCGGGCTCCGCGGGCTCATGTACGCCCAGATCGACGTGATCGGCACGGCGGTCGACCTCCACTCGGGCGTCTACGGCGGGGCCGTCCAGAACCCGGCGAACGCGCTCGCCCAGATCGTCGCGGCTCTCAAGGGTCCCGACGGGCGGATCCGGATCCCGGGCTTCTACGACGACGTGGTGCCGCTCAGCGACCGGGACCGCGAGGCGCTCGCCGGCCTGACCTTCGACGAGGATGCCTACCGCTCGAAGCTCGGGCTGCCGGCTCTCGTGGGTGAGGCCGGCTTCACGACGCTCGAACGCCGCGGCGCCCGCCCGACTCTCGACGTCAACGGCATGTGGAGCGGTTTCCAGGGCGAGGGCACCAAGACGATCATTCCGGCCCACGCCCACGCCAAGGTCAGCTGCCGCCTCGTCCCCGACCAGGACCCCGATCGCATCTTCGAGCGGTTCCGGGCGTACGTCGAGGAGATCGCCCCGCCCGGCGTCGTCACCGAGGTCCGCAAGCTCGGCGGGGGACACCCGAGCCTGACCCCGATCGACCACCCGGCGACGCAGGCGGCCGCGCGGGCGCTCGAGGCCGTCTTCGGGCGCGAACCCGTCTACATCCGCGAGGGCGGCTCGATCCCGGTCTGCTCGACCTTCGATCAGATCCTCGACCTGCCGGTCGTCCTCCTTGGCTTCGATCCGCCCGACCAGCAGGCCCACGCCCCGAACGAGTGGATGGACCTCACCAACTACGAACGCGGGATCCGGGCGGTCGCCCGGATGTGGGACGAGGTCGCGGCACTCGGCGGGGCGTCGCTCCGCCGCGCCGCCGGCTGAGGGGCGAGCTCGGCCGCCTCGAGACCGCGGGCCGTCGGGGGAGTACCTTCGGCTGCTCCGAGTCGGCCTTTGGAGCGGCGGCGGGCCCGGATTCCGGTGCTACGATGCACCCGTCATCTCACCGGGAGGATGTTCCAGCGTGACCGATACTCTCGAGCCAACCGCCGCCGGCGCCCGGAGCTGGCGCCTCGACTCCGACACGGGCAGCATGGCGCCGCGATCGGCGCTCGACGTCCTCGTCGATCTCAACGACAAGGTGACGACGGGGCGCGTCGGCGAGTACCAGCCGGTGCCGCTCGGGTTCACCCCGCTCGACAAGACGATCGGAATGGGCCTCCGGGCCGGCGAGCTCCTGCTGATCGGCGGGGCGCAGGGGACCGGCAAGACGACGATGGCCCTCCAGATGGCCCGCAACGTCGCCTCCGGCGGCCAGGCGAACGTGCTCTACATCTGCTTCGAACACGACGAGCAGTACCTGCTCAACCGACTGATCGCGATGGAGTCGGCGCTGGCCCACCTGCCCCACAAGACTGGCGCGATCAAGATCCAGGACGTCCGCAAGGAGATCCTCGGGACGTGGGTCGCCGAGGGCGGCGGCAGCGCCAGCCAGCTCGCCAGCAACCCCCGCCTGCGGCCGTCACTCGACCGGATCGCCCGCTACGGCCAGAACCTCTTCCTGCTCCGCGGCTCGCAGACGGCGAGCACGGTCGACAACATCCGCAAGCTCGTCCAGCAGCATCGCGAGCTGTCGGGCGACCGGCGGCTCGTCGTCATCGTCGACTACCTCCAGAAGGTGCCGATGATCCCCGAGCCGAACACCGAGACCGAGAAGGTCACGTTCGTCGTCAACGGGCTCAAGGACGTCGCACTCTCCGAGGAC
>DASTEU010000238.1:0-4751 GCA_035709325.1 Candidatus Limnocylindrales bacterium
CCGGCCGACCGCTGGGACGCTGCCGTTGCGGCGATCCGTGGCGTGGCCGACGAGGTCCGCCATGCCGCCGTCCAGACCGAAGCGGTCACCGCCGAGGTCGTCGATCTCGGCGCGCGCATCGCGAACCTGCGGGCGAGCGAAGCGGCGCTCCAGTCGATCATGGTCCAGGCGACGACGATCCCGAGCGTCCTGGAAGTCCAGGAGGAGCTCACCGCGGTCCGCGGCGAGATCGAGCGGCTCGTCGCCCAGAAGGAGTCGCTCGAGGAGCGGGCGGCGTACGGCACATTGACCGTCGAGTTCCGCCTCCCGGCCACGCCGGTCGTCGAGGAGGTCCGGCGCGGCTGGGATCCGGCCGCCGACGTCGACCAGGCGACCGGCTCGCTGATCGGGCTGGGCCAGACCCTCGCGACGATCGGAATCTGGGTCGGGATCGTGGGGCTGCCGATCCTCCTCGCCTTCGCCCTCAGCGCGGCCGTTGCCTGGCGGCTGTTCCGCCTCGTCCGGCCGGCCGATTCGGGCGTCACCGGAGAATCCGGGGCCGGGGCAGCCTGACCGAAAGCCGGCTCAGGCAACGAGCGGCGCCTCTTGGGCGACCGCCAGGATCCGGCCGACGTCGAGGTGCTCGTCGACGAGGGCCTTGATCAGCTCGATCTTCTCGCGGTCGGCGGCGTGGGTCTTGACGAGCAGGTCGTGGATCTCGGAGGCGACGACGTACGTGTCCTCGGGCACGATCGTGGCGAAGATGTCGGCCTCCCGGATCGCGTCGATCACGGCCTCGCGGGGGCGGTAGCCGCCGGTCAGCACCAGCCCCACCGCCGCCCCCTCGTGGCCGACGACGGACGCCGCCCGCTCGTTCGAGGCGGCCGCGGCGATCGAGGCGATCCGGGCGGCCTCACGGGCGTTCGCGTGGCGCAGGCGCATCGCGAAGTGGGCCGTCGTGAGGGTCAGGATCACGTCCTCGCGGTCGCCCGGCACGATGACGAGCGACCCGGGTCCGACCCGCTCGAGCATGTGGCTCGCCTCCATCGCCCCGATCGCCACGCCGTCGATGACCCGGTCGAGGTCGGGGCCCGGGTGGATCGTCTCGCCGTGGACGCCCTCGAGGATCATCCCGAGCGTCGGGTTGGAGAGGATCGGGCGGACCGGCAGCACGCCGAGGAGCGGGATGCCGTGGTTCGCAAGGCCCCGCTCGAGGACCGCGGCGATCCCCGGCTGGGCGTCGAGATCGACCTTGTTGACGATCGCGCCCGCGACCGGCACGCCGTTGGCCTCGAAGAGCGAGGCGTTGAGGACGATCTCGTCGATCGGCCGGCCGACGCCACCCTCGCTGATGATCACGGCCGGCGTTCCGAGCATGGCGGCCACGACCGCGTTCGACAGGCCGATGACCGCGCCGACGCCGGCGTGGCCGGTGCCCTCGACCATGAGGACCTCGTGACCGGAGAACGTCGCGTGGGCGTCCCGGATCCGGGCCGCAAGGTCCTCGACGACGTCGCCGGCGATGTAGGCCTTCGTGAACCCGCGCGGGATGTGGACGGGGCTCATCGCCGAATACGCCTCGGTCAGTCCGAAGACCGACTTCATGAGGACCGCGTCCTCGTCGGCCGGTTCGCCGTTCTCGATGACCGTCCGCTGGCCGACCGGCTTCATGAACCCGGTCCGCAGGCCGCGCCGGACGAACCCATCGAACAGGCCGAGGGCCGCCGTCGTCTTGCCCCGGTTCTGGCCGGTCGCGGCGAGATAGAGCTGGCGCAAGCTCAGCCCGACGGCGCGCCGCGCGACAACCGGCTCACGGGCGGGCCGCGGTCTTCCGCTCGATCAGGGCGAGCGCATCGCGCAGCCGGGCGATCGTCTCGGCGTCGACGGCATCGGGCTCGAGGTACGGTCCGAGCCGCTCCATGATGTCCGAGACGAGCGCGAGGAAGACCCCGGCATCCGCGACGAAGAACTGCGGCTCGTTGTTGTAGCGGACGAGCGTCAGGCGCCCCTGGAGGACGCGGCGCTCCTCGACGTGGGCCACCTGGGTCGCGAAATTGTGGCCCTGGATTCCGTCGGGGTTGTTCAGGAAGTTCAGGGCGTTGTCGATCGCGAGCCCGAACCGGGCGCGCCAGGCGACGAGCCGCTCGTGGACCTCGGACGGGATGCGGACCTCGGCGACCTCGTCGAAGACCTCGGGAGCCACGGTAAGCAGCCCGACCAGCGTCGTGCCCGCCCGCGGCCCGAGCATCACCTGGAGGCTCCGCTCGAGGGTGAACACCTCCGAGTCGAAGCGCGGGCTCGTGATGACGTCGGTCAGGAGGTCCTCGACGTTGTCGAGGATGCCGGGCTCCGCGACGGAGGTCGCGAGGTGGAGGATCTCCTCCTTGAACAGGAACTTTTCTTCGTGGTCGAGCATGGCCGGATGGTACACCGCACCCGGGGCGGTCCCGTTACGCGTTCGGAGCGCCCCGGCCGGGTCGGCAACGTCGCCGCAACGCCCCGGCGTGCAGGCTGTGTGAACGGCCCGAACCAGGAGCCGGGGAGGACCACGATGAGCGACCAGTTCCGCCCCCCGATCGTCGATCCGCTGAACACCGCCGAGCACGCCGATGCGGACGCTCCGGCGCGCCGTGAGGAGGCCCGCGAGCGGGGCCTGCCGGATCACGAGATCGACGCCGACGAGACGGTCGGCGGCGGCGTGCTGTCGAGTGGCGGCACCGCGATCGACCGCGGGACCGGCACCCTCGGCGGCCGGACCCAGGACCGCGCCCGGCCCGAGCCCGACGACGAGGACTTCGACGGTGACGACGTGGCGGACCGGGTCGTGCCGGAGCCGATCGATCCGGAGCGCCGCGGTCCCGAGCCAAGCTGAGCGAGCGGCGGCTCCCGGGGGGAACGCCACCCGCTCCTCTCCTCCGCCGGGTTGCGAGGGTGGCGCGGGCCTACGGGTAGAGGCCGCGCATCGACGTCGCGTCGGCGACCCGCTGGACCGCCAGCAGGTAGGCGGCTGTCCGCATGTCGATCTGATCGCGGCGGGCGATCGCCAGAGTCTCGGCGAAGGCCTTGACCATGATCTCCTTGAGCTTGGCGTTGACGACGCTTTCGCTCCAGTGGTCCCGGTTGAGATCCTGGACCCACTCGAAGTAGCTGACGGTCACCCCGCCGGCGTTGCAGAGGATGTCGGGGATCATGAACTTGCCGGCCCGGAAGAGCTCGATGTCGGCCTCCGGGGTCGTCGGGCCGTTTGCCGCCTCCGCGATGAGCCGGGCCCGGATGTTGCCCGCGTTGCGCGACGTGATCTGGTTCTCGAGCGCGGCCGGGATGAGGATGTCGCACTCGATCTCGAGGATCTCGGCGTTCGTGATGTCGCTCGCGCCGGGGAGGCCCTGGACCGTCCCGTGCTCCTTCTTCCAGTTGATGACGCGGCCGATGTCGAGCCCGCCCGGGTTGTGGATGCCGCCGGTCGAGTCTGAGACCGCGACGACCGTCGCGCCCTCCTGCGAGATCAGCTGTGCGGCGATCGAGCCGGCGTTGCCGAAGCCCTGGACGGCGACGGTCGCCCGGGTCAGGTCGACCCCCAGATGGCGGGCCGCCTCGACGATGCAGTAGACGGTGCCGCGGGCGGTCGCCTCGTTGCGCCCCTCGGAGCCACCGAGCGAGATCGGCTTGCCGGTCACGACGCCCGGCACCGTGTAGCCGGCGTGCATCGAGTAGGTGTCCATCATCCAGGCCATGATCTGGGCGTTCGTGTTGACGTCCGGCGCCGGGATGTCCTTCTCGGGTCCGATCAGGACCTCGATCTCGGTGAAGAAGCGGCGGGTCAGCGCCTCGAGCTCCTTCTGGCTCAGCTTCTTGGGATCGACGATGACGCCGCCTTTGCCGCCGCCGTACGGGATGCCGACGACGGCGCACTTCCAGGTCATCCACATCGCGAGGGCCTTGACCTCGTCGAGCGTGACGTCCTGGTGGTAGCGGATGCCGCCCTTCGCCGGCCCGCGGCCGAGGTTGTGCTGGACCCGGTAGCCGGTGAAGACCTGGACCGAACCGTCGTCCATCTTGACCGGGAAATGGACGGTCAGCTCGCGGCGCGGCTCGCGGAGCACGCGGCGCAGGCCGGGGTCGAGGTTGAGGCGCTCGGCCGCCAGGTCGAACTGCTGCTGGGCGACGAGCCAGGGGTTGATCGACGCGGCAAGATGCTCGGTCGTCATTCCGCGAAGGACCTCCGTCTGAGGCGCGGCACCGGTCTGCGGTGACCGCGGTTCCGGGTCGTCTCCCGGACGGCCCCACGGGACGCGGCAGACCCGAATCGAAGTCCGCCGCGCGTCTGACTTTCGGAGCCGAGTATAGCGACTCCCGAGCGTGGCGCGCCTCCGCCGAACACCGTACCGCAACATGGGCGCAACGTTGTCGCAACCTATGGGACCGCCGACTCCCGGCGTCGCGGCCGCTCCCAGCGGCGGTCAGCGCTTGTAGAGCACCGCCGCGCCGACGCAGCCCGGGCCGAGGTGCGGCCCGACGGACGCGCCGACGATCGAGACCGTGACCTCGGACGCGTCGAGGCCGGAGCGGCGGATGACCTCCTCGCGGAATGCGTCGATGTCGGGCGCCATCGTGTGGAGGATCGCCAGGCGTTCGATCGGCCGGGCACAGATCAGCTCGATGCACCGTTCGCGGGACTTCGCCCGCGTCCGCGGCTTGTCCGCGGTGTCGACGACGCCGTCCTCGACCGCGATGATCGGCCGCACCGAGAGCAGCGTCCCGATCGCCGCCCG
>DASTEU010000239.1:0-2214 GCA_035709325.1 Candidatus Limnocylindrales bacterium
CGAGCGGCCGATCATCAGCCGGCTCAACTCGCTCGACCACCCGGTCGAGATCAAGGAGGGCATGGTCATCGCCCTCGAGACGTATTGCCCGGCGAAGGACGGCTACTCGGCCGCGCGGATCGAGGAGGAGGTCGTCGTCACCGCCGACGGCCCGCAGGTCATCACCCGCTTCCCGTCGGCCGAGCTCTTCGTCGCGAACCCGTACTGAGGACGACATGGCGACCACGCGACCGCGCCCCGAGACGTCCGCCGCCGAGCTCGACCCGGAGGTCCGCCTCCGGATGTACCGGACGATGGTCGAGTGCCGCCGCTTCGAGACGCGGGCCCAGGAGCTCTTCTTCGAGGGCCTCGTCCGGGGCACGACGCATCTCGGTGTCGGACAGGAGGCGGTCGCGGCCGGCTTCGCGGCGGCGATGCGGGACGACGACTACACGTTCGCCACGTACCGCGGCCACAACCACGCCCTCGCCCGCGGCGCACCGATGGGCCCGCTCTACGCGGAACTCTTCGGCCGGGCGAACGGCCTCATGGGCGGCAAGGGCGGCTCGATGCACATCACCGATGTCGACCACCACATGATGGGCTCCTACGCGATCGTCGGGGCCCACCTGCCGATCGCCCTCGGGGCGGCCTGGTCGGCCCAGTACCGCAAGTCCGGCCAGGTCGCAGTCTGCTTCTTCGGCGACGGGACGACGAACATCGGAGCGTTCCACGAGGCGCTGAACATGGCGGTCGTCTGGAAGGCACCGGTCGTCTTCGTCTGCGAGAACAACCAGTACATGGAGTACACGCCGATCGGCGCGGTGACCGCGGTGCCCCGCCCCGCCGCCGACCGGGCGAGCGCGTACGGCCTCGAGCCGATCGTCGTCGACGGCAACGACGTCGAGGCGGTCCACGCGGTGGCCCTGACCGCGATCGAGCGGGCCCGCGCGGGCGATGGGCCGTCGCTCGTCGAGGCCGTCACCTACCGCCACGGCGGCCACTCCCGGGCCGATCCCGGCAAGTACCGACCCGACGACGAAGTCGAGGCGTGGAAGAAGCGCGACCCGATCCCGGCCTATCGGGCACGGCTCGCCGAATCGCGCGTCGACGCCGCCGAGCTGGACCGGATCGACGAGGCGACGGAGGCGAAGGTCCAGGCGGCGGAGGACGAGGCGCGCGCGGGCCCCGAACCCTCCCCGCAGGTGATCGAGACCCAGGTCTGGGCCGACGGCGGCTCGTCGTGGCGCGGGAGCTCCACTCATGGCTGAGATCACCTACCGGCAGGCGGTTGCCGCCGGGATCGCCCAGGAGATGGAGCGGGATGAGACGGTCGTGCTCATCGGCGAGGACGTGGGAGCGGCCGGCGGGGTCTTCAAGCTGACCGAAGGCCTCTTCGAGAAGTTCGGGCCCGAGCGGGTCCGGGACACGCCGATCAGCGAGCAGGCGATCGTGGGCGCCGCGATGGGGGCCGCGATGACCGGGCTGCGGCCGATCGCCGAGCTCATGTTCAGCGACTTCTTCGCGGTCGCCTGGGACATGGTCGCGAACCAGATCGCGAAGACCCGCTACATGACCGACGGCCAGGTCTCGCTCCCGATCGTCCTTCGCACGGCGAACGGGGCCGGCCTGCGCTTCGGGGCCCAGCACAGCCAGAGCGTCGAGAACTGGGCGATGGCGATCCCGGGGCTCAAGGTCGTCGCGCCGTCGACGCCGGCCGACGTCCTCGGGCTCATGGCGGCCGCGATCCGGGACCCGGACCCGGTCGTCTTCTGCGAACACAAGGCGCTCCTCGCGAACAAGGGTGAGGTGCCCGAGGGCGAACACGTCCTGCCGCTGGGACAGGCGGCGATCGTCCGGGAGGGCTCCGACTGCACGATCGTCGCGGTCGCGGCGATGGTGCCGCGGGCCGTCGAGGCGGCCGAGGGGCTCGCGAGCCGGCATGGGGTCTCGGCGGAGGTGATCGACCTGCGGACGCTCGTCCCGCTCGACGTCGCGACGATCCTCGGCTCGGTCGAGAAGACGAGCCGGCTCTTCACGGTCGAGGAGAACCCGCGGCTCTGCGGCTGGGGCGCGGAGATCGTCTCGATCGTCGCCGACGAGGGCTTCTACAGCCTGGACGCGCCGCTCGTCCGGATCACGACGCCGCACGTGCCCCTGCCCTCGGCCGCCGTCCTCGAGGACGCGGCGCTGCCGACGGTCGAGCGGATCGTCGAGACGGTCCGGCGGCGGCTC
>DASTEU010000240.1:0-4267 GCA_035709325.1 Candidatus Limnocylindrales bacterium
GGACCACTCGGCTATGCCAACCTCGCGACCGCGTCCGCCCGCGACGCTGATCTGGGCCGGCATGGTCACCCTCTACCTCGTCTGGGGCTCGACGTACCTCGCGATCAGCGTGGCGGTCGAGACGATCCCCTCGTTCCTCATGGCCGGCTCGCGGTTCGCCCTCGCCGGGCTCGTGATGTTCGGTGCGGCGATGGTCCTCCGGCGCGGCAGCTTCGCCTGGCCCAGCCGCCGCGAGTGGCGCGACTCGTTCATCGTCGGCGGCCTGCTCATGGGCGGGGGCATGGGCATGGTGGCGCTTGGCGAGGAGACGGTCCCGTCGGGACTCGCGGCGCTGATCATCGCCCTGATGCCGCTCTGGGTCGCGCTCCTCGGCCGGATCTTCTTCGGCGAGCGCCTGCCGGTCGCCGCCGTCGCCGGTATCGCGATCGGCCTGGCCGGCGTTGGCATCCTCGTCGGGCCCTCGAACGACCCGGCCGAGTCGTTCAACCCGGGCGGGATCCTGGCCCTGCTCGTCTCCCCGATCAGCTGGTCCACGGGGTCGTTGTTCTCGGCCCACCGGGCCCGCCTGCCGCGCGATCCACTCGTCGCCACCGCGGCGCAGATGCTGACCGGCAGCCTCGTGCTCGCGGCGATGGCGGCGATCCGCGGCGAATACGCGACGTTCAGGATCGAGGCGGTGGCGCCCGAATCGCTGCTCGGCTTCGCGTACCTCGCGATCGTCGGCAGCCTGATCGCCTTCACCGCGTACGTCTGGCTCCTCCGGGTCGCGCCGCTGCCGTTGATCGCGACGTACGCCTATGTCAACCCGGTCGTCGCCGTCTTCCTCGGGGCGGTCATCCTCGACGAGCCGATCACGCCGCGGACCCTCGTCGCCGGCGCGGTCATCGTGTTCGCGGTCGCCCTGATCATCACCGCCCGGAGCCGGATGACCACCGCCCACCGCACGGAGACCGAGGCGGCGGCGCGGTCGAGAACCGACGGCGAGCCCGAGGCATCGCCGGAGGCCGCCTGACCCGCGGCCCGGGCCGGCCATCCCGCCCCGGCCACCGGTCCCGACGTCTCAGGCCGTCGACCGCTCCCAACCCTGGGCCGGCCAGGGCTCGCAGCGGAGCGGCCGATCCTCCCGGTAGCCGAGGGCGTAGTCGGCCTGGATCAGCGTGTGGAGCTGGCTCGTCCCCTCGTAGATGACGGCCGCCTTCGAATTGCGCAGGTAGCGCTCGACCGGGAACTCGTTCGAGTAGCCGTTCGCCCCGTGGACCTGGATCGCGTCGAGCGCGCTCTGGACGGCGTGTTCGGTCGCGTGCCACTTGGCGAGCGACGTCTCGCGGGTGTTGCGCAGGCCCTGATTCTTGAGCCAGCCCGCACGCCAGACGAGCAGTCTGCCCATCTCCGTACCGGCCGCCATCTTGGCGATGAGCTGCTTGACGAGCTGGTGACGGCCGATCTCGTCGCCGAACGTCCGGCGCTCCCGGGCATACCGCACGGACGCGTCGAGGCAGGCCTGGGCGAGCCCGACCGCCCCCGCGGCGACGGTGTAGCGACCCTGGTCGATCGCGCTCATCGCGACGAGGAAGCCCTCGCCCTCCTCGCCGATCCGATGCTCGGCCGGGACCGCGACGTCGTCGAGGTTGATGAGCCCCGTGTTGCCGGCCCGGATGCCGAGCTTGCCGTGGAGCGTGCCGGTCGAGAGACCCGGCATGCCCCGCTCGAGGAGGAACGCCGTGACGCCCCGCCAGCCCTTCGACCGGTCGACCGACGCGAAGACGAGGAATTGGTCGGCCAGATCGGCGAGCGAGATCCATTGCTTCTGGCCGTTCAGGCGGTAGACGCCGCCGCGCGGCTCCGCGCGAGCGGTCGTCGCGAGGTTCGCCGCATCGGTCCCGACGCCCGGTTCGGTCAGGCCGAACGTCGCGAGCTTCTCGCCCCGCGCCTGAGGCACGAGCCAGCGCTGCCGCTGCTCCTCCGTACCCCACTGGAGGAGGGCCAGCGAGTTCAGGCCGACGTGGACGCTCTGGACGACGCGGAACGCGGTGTCGGCCCGCTCGAGCTCTTCGCAGAGGAGCGCGAAGCTGACGTAGTCCATGCCCGAGCCGCCGTACCGCTCGGGGAGCGGCGCTCCGAGGAAGCCGAGCTCGGCCATCCGCCCGAACAGCTCGCGAGGGAAGCCGCCGGCCTCGTCCCAGGCCCGGATGTTCGGCAGGATCTCCGCCTCGGCGAAGGCCCGGGCGCTGTCGCGGACGAGGCGGTTCTCCTCGGTGAGGGCGAAGTCCACCATGGTCGAATGCTAGCCGCTGGCCGGACCGCCGGACGAGCCGGGAGGCCCGATCGACAGGAGCCGGAACCTATACTCGGTCGATGGACGAACCCGTCACCGCCATCGCTGACCTGGCTGCCGAATCGCAGAACCTCTCGCCGGTCCTCGGCCGCTACTTCGAGCGGAGCTGGAGCCACGGCACCGGTCACCGCCTCTACGACACGGTCGGCCGGGCCTACCTCGATTTCGCCAACGGGATCGCGGTCACCGCCCTCGGGCACGCTCATCCCCGCGTCACCGCGGCGATCCACGCCCAGGTCGACCGACTCATCGGGCCGACGGGCGCGATGGGCTTCTCGGAGCCCGTCGTGAACCTCGCTCGGATGCTGGCGGCGACGCTGCCCGACCCGATCGACACGATCATGTTCCTCAACTCCGGCTCGGAGGCGATCGACGGCGCCCTCAAGCTTGCCCGCCGCGTCACGGGCCGTCCCGGCATCGTCGCATTCCGCAACGGCTTCCACGGCCGGACGTTCGGGGCGACGAGCATCACGACATCGAACATCAACTACCGCTCTGGCTACGAGCCGCTCCTGCCGGGCGTCTACTTCGCCCCGTTCCCGGCCGCCTATCGCGACTTCGACGGCGACGAGGAGCGGGCCGTGGCCGAGTGCCTCGCGATCCTCGGCTCACTCTTCACGACCGTGATCGCCCCGGCCTCGGTCGCCGCGATCGTCATCGAGCCGGTCCAGGGCGAGGGCGGCTACACGCCCGCCCCGGCTGCGTTCCTCCAGGGTCTTCGCTCGATCTGTGACGAGCACGGGATCCTGCTGGTCGCCGACGAGGTCCAGAGCGGCTTCGGCCGGACCGGCACGATGTGGGCGTTCGAGGCTTCCGGCATCGTGCCCGACGTGGTCGTCGTGGCGAAGGCGATCGCGAACGGCCTGCCGCTCTCGGGAATTGCCACGCGCCATGAGCTCCAGGAACGCTGGGGTCGCGGCGCCCACGGCTCGACGTACGGCGGCAACCCGGTCGCCTGTGCGGCCGGCATCGCCGTGCTCGAGACGATCCGCGACGAGGGGCTCGTCGCGAACGCGCGCGAACGGGGTGCCGAGCTGAGCGCGGGGCTCCGCCGCCTCATGGCCGAGGACGAGCGGATCGGCGACGTCCGCGGGCCCGGGCTGATGATCGGAGTGGAGCTGGTCCGCGACCGGGCGACGCGCGAGCCGGACGGCGACCTCGCGACCTCGATGCTGGCCCGCTGCGCCGAACTCGGCCTGCTCGTGCTCTCGTGCGGCCACGCGCACCAGGTCATCCGTTTGGTCGCACCCCTGGACGTGACGGCGGCCGAGATCGCCGAGGGGGTCGAGATCTTCGGCGAGGCGCTCCGGACTGTCTGACGGGTGCCTGCCCACCGACGGTCGCAACGCGTCGTTCGCGGCCCGGATATTCCGTGGAGGCGTAGCCAGCGGCCCGATCCGCGGCGAGTCGCTCGTTCGGCCCTCGAATACTCGTTCTCGGAATTTTCTTTCGCTCGATCCCGCGTTCGGAGCGCCGACGGGCGACGTCTGGCTCCCGCCAAGCATCCGGTGAATGTCCGGCCGCTGAGCTGCGGAAGTCAGACCCTGGGGACGCAGACCCTGCGGCGCCGGTCACCAACGCCGGACACGACGAAACGCCCGCCAGGAGGAAGGGCGGGCGCCTCGCGGGTGGAGATCTGGTCGGTTGGGCGCCGCGGCACCCGGTCTTCAGCGGTTCTGGGTGAGGAACTTCATCACGTCGTCGAGGCGGAAGCGGCGGTCGCCCCGCTTGCAGACGCGATAGAACGGAAGCTCGCCCCGATCGCCCAACCGCTTCACGGTGTTGACGTGAAGGTGGAGCATCTCGGCGACTTCCGTCGCAGTGAGCATCGGACCCAGTTCGTTGACGGCCATGGACCCCATCTGGTGTTTGCCTCGCTTAGAGAGCTTTGCGACGACTCCGCACCCCTGGGGTGGCCAGGGGTAGGGTGCG
>DASTEU010000241.1:0-2555 GCA_035709325.1 Candidatus Limnocylindrales bacterium
GTCGGCGTCTCCCGGGCCGCCCACTACGCGGCCGCCAAGGCCGGGATCATCGGGCTGACCGCGTCGCTCGCGAAGGAGCTCGGCCCGAAGGGCGTCCTCGTCAACGCGATCGCCCCGACCCAGATCCTCACCCACCGGGACGGCGAGCCGTCGATCCCCGAGGACCGCCAGGCGGATATGGCAAAGTCGATCCCGATCCGGAGGCTGGCGACCCCCGACGATCTCGCCGGCCTGGCGCTCTGGCTCGGATCGGCCGCGAACACCTACGTGAGCGGCCAGACGATCACGCTCAGCGGCGGCGCCCAGAGCTAGCCGCGCCGCCACCGCCCGCCCGCCAGCGATCGCGCGACAGGCGGTAGAGGACGTGGCGCCGGATCGCGTGGCCGGGCGGCAGGTTCGGGCTCTCGAAGTCATCGGCGGGGTCGCGGGTCATCCCGAGCCGCTCCATGACCGCCCGCGAGCGGACGTTCGCGGGGACCGTGAAGGAGACGATCTCGGCGAGGTCGAGCTCGACGAACCCGAACCGGAGCGCTTCCCGGGCGGCTTCGGTCGCGAAGCCGCGGCCCCACGCGAACCTGGCGAACCGCCAGCCCACTTCGATCGCGGGCGTGAAGTGAGCCTCGAACGTCGGGGCGGCGAGGCCGGTGAAGCCGAGCAGCGCGCCGTCCTCGCGCCGCTCCACCGCCCAGAGGCCGAAGCCGTCGGCCTCCCAGGCCGCCTCGATGCGGTCGAGGAGGGCGTCGCTCGCTGTCCGATCGAGGGTCTTCGAGAGGAACTCGGCGACCTCGGGATCGGCATTCATCGCCGCGAACGGCTCGCGATCGGTCGGCCGCCACTCCCGGAGCAGCAGCCGGCCGGTCGTGATGCGCGGAATGGGTCGGGTCACGAACCCGCGGGACGAGGCACGATCTCGATCGACTTCGAACCGCCGACGACCTCGATCGCGTAGCGATTTCCCGCCTTCGCCCAGCCGGGCGTCTCGACCGAGGCCTCGCCGCCCTTGTGTCCGAGCTGCATCCCGTCAAGCTCGACCTGGCCCGAGCCACCGACGACCTTGAGGCGGATCGCCGCGTCGGCCGGTCGCTCGATCCGCAGCGTCGCCGTCCCTCCGACGACCTTGACCGGGACCTCGTCGCGGGGCACTCCGAGCTCGAGCTGGACCCGCTCGGAGCCGCCGGTGAGCTCGAAGCGGGCGAGATCGATCGTCCGCAGGTCGGCCTCGAGGCGGCCGACGCCGCCGACCACCTCGATCGTCCAAGGCACGGCGGGGTTCAGGTTGAAGGATGCCGCCCGCCGGCGCCAGTCGAACGGGATGCCCCGGTAGTGGACGATCACCCGTCCGTCGCGCAGGCGGACCTGCGGCGTGGCCCCGTCGAAACGGGCGCGGTAGAGATCGGCGTCGGGCGCGCCGGGGCCGATCTGGAGCCGCGAGACGCCGGACCGGACGTGGAGGCGGGCCGCCGTGAGCCCGCCGAGGGGCGCGCTGTGCTCCGAGGCGCCGTCGGAGCCGGCGAGCGGCTCCGAGCTGTCCCGGATGGTCGTCGCCTCCGCGCGCGTGATCTGCTCCATGCGCGTCAGGAAGTCCGAGATGAGCTCGAGCTGCGCATCGGTGTAGCGACCGATCTCCGCGGCGCTCGCCTCGCCGATCCGGTCGAGCGCGGACTCGATCGCGGCCACCTTCTCGGGAACGACCTCGACGATGACCCGCCGTCGGTCGGCCGGGTCCGCGACCCGTCGAACGTAGCCGGCTCGCTCGAGGCGGTCGATGACGCGGGTCACCGCGCCGCTGGTGAGGCCCGTGAGGTCGGCGAGCCGGCCGGCCGTCGATGCTCCCGTCTCGATGAGCGCCTCGAGTGCCTGAATGTCGGACTCCGAAAGGCCGAAGCGGATGGCCACGGTCTGGCCGAAGAACGAACCCTGGAGGTTGACCCGCCGCAGGGAGCGGATGACCTGCTGGATGCTCTCGCGATTCATGGTTGACAACAGCTCCTGTCTGGGTAATTATCTGCGCTGCTCAGATAATGACCCATGTTGCTGAACTGTGCAAGGAGCGCTGTCACAGCATAGGGCACGACCGCCAGGAGGTGCGCCATGACGGCCCCCGTCCCCATCCGTTCGTCGGTCATCGAGACCCGCGGCCTGCGACGGACGTTCACGTCCCGGAGCGGCCCGATCGAAGCCGTCCGCGGTGTCGACCTGACGGTCGGCCAGGGCGAGATCTTCGGCTTCCTCGGCCCGAACGGGGCCGGCAAGACCACGACCCTGCGGATGCTGGCGACGCTCATCACGCCGACCGCCGGCGATGCGACGGTCGCCGGTGCCGATCTGCGCCGCGAGCCGCAGCTCGTTCGCCAGCGGATCGGGTACGTCCCGCAGGGCGGCTCGACCGACCCGGCCGAGACCGGCCGCGGCGAACTCGTCCTGCAGGGCCGGCTCTACCGGATGTCGCGGGGCGACGCCGAGCGGCGTGCCGCGGAGGTCCTCGACACGCTCGAGCTCGAGGCCGCGGCCGATCGGACGATCGGGACGTATTCGGGCGGGATGAAGCGCCGGCT
>DASTEU010000242.1:0-3593 GCA_035709325.1 Candidatus Limnocylindrales bacterium
GCGTCTGGTCGAGCGAGACCGGCCGCGAGCTGCTGGGCGTACCGGGCGTGGGGTCGGGGCGGCCCGCGGCGACGACCGACGGGCGGGTGCTCGTGTCGCGTCTCGAGCCGGCCGCCGCGCAGCTCGTGGATATCGGTGTCCGCGGCGAGCTCGGAGCGGTCGACGCCCGGGCGGTCGGCGAGTTCGATTCGGCGCCATCGCCCGACTGCTCCACGAGCGCCGACAGTCTCGAAATCTCGTCAGGGCTGGCGGCGTTTCTCGACAATTGCGCGGGCGGCTGGGGTGCGTCGACGACCCAGGTGGTCGATCTGGCCGACATGACCCTCGCGTATTCGCTGCCCGGAGCCGGCGGTCAGGGGATGGCGGTCTCGCCTGACGGGCGCCGGTTCGCGCGCCAGGAGGCGGACGGGCTGACCCACGGCGCGATCATGGTTCGCGACCTCGCGTCGGGGCGGGAAGTGCTCGAGCTCGAGGGGCTGTGCAGCTTCGAGAACGGCCCGAACTCGGCCGAGGGCGTCGGCGGCTGCCGGCGCTTTCCCGAGGCACCGTTCCCCATCTGGGTCTGGCAGATCCGCTGGTCGCCGGACGGGTCGATGATCGCGGCGGTGGACCAGGGCAACAGCTGGTTCGTCGCGGTCTGGAGTGCCGAGGACGGCCGGCTCCTCTCGCCGGACCGGACGGAGCTGCTGTCGGCCGGACGCTGGGCATCACAGCCGCCGGACGCGACACTGGAGCAGGGCGCCGGGGTCGAACTGGCGGCCTGGGACGCGATCTTCAGTCCGGACTCGCGCTCTCTTCTCGTCTCGTACGAAGGCGGTGTCATCGACGCCGTATCCCTCGATTCATGGCGGGTCGAGCGAACCATGTCCGTGCCCGACGTCGCATTCCTCGACTTCGTCGACCATACGGCCGATGGTACGACGCTCATCGTGGCCTCCGAGCTGCGGACCCAGCAGCCCGGCGGGTTGCACTGGCTGGACGCCACGACCCTGGAGCGTGCTCGCCCCGGGGTGGCCCGGGCCCACGAGGCCTCGACGAAGACTGTGGCGACGTCGCCGGACGGATCACTCGTTGCCACGGGCGCCTCCGACGGGCGTATCCGCGTCTGGGATGCCGGATCGGGAGCGCTCGTCCATGAGGTCGACCTCGGCCCGACCGAGGTCCAGGGCCTCGCGTTCCCGGACGGCGAGCGGCTCGCGGTCCTCACTCGTACCGACGGCGCGCTACGAGTGCTGACGATCTCCCCGGGCGAGCTGCTGCGGCAGGCGCGCGACACGCTCACCCGCGGATTCACCGAGGCGGAGTGCCGCCGCTTCAACTTCGGTGGCCGGTGCCCGTCGCCCGATGACCTGCGGGGGTCCGGCTAGCCGGACGGCGGCACCCACTCCCAGCCCGTCGAAAGCAGCTCACCGCGGTCGCCGGCGAATCGGCTGCCGCCGAACAGCACGATCCGATCGCCGGCCCCGACGACCGCCGCCCCGGCGGTCGGTGCGCCCGGAAGCGGATCGAGCGCCTGCCACGCCAGGCGACCCACGTCGAGGACCCAGCCCTGGCGGTTCACGACGAACGCGTCGGCGGCCGCCGCGAGGCCGGTCAGCGGCCCGTCCCCGGCCGGCCCGCCCGGCAGCCCGAGCCACGCCTCGCCGGCGACGTCGAGCATGCCGCCGAACGGATAGGCCCGGCCCCAGCCGTTGACCGCGCCACCGTCCGCCGATCCCAGGGCCGGATTGACGACGAGCCCGCCGGCGGCGTACCAGGTCGGCTCTGAGCCGACGATCTCCGCGTCGGGCAGGCGGCGCCACTCGCCGGTCGCGAGGTCGTGAACCGCCGCCCGATAGAAGGGCGGCTCCACGCCCGGATCGGCCACCGTGGCCACGCCGACGAGGACGAGCCTGCCGTCGAGCGCGACGAGCGATCGGTCGAAGCTCGGTGACAGTGGGTCGCTCGGCAGGGCGGCCCACGTCCCGGTCCCGGGTTCGTACGCCAGGTCTGCACCGGGCCCGTGTTCCTGCGTGGGCCGGTAGGCGATGATCCGTCCGCCGTCGCGAACGAGGCGGCGCTCCCCGAGCCCGGCCTCGTCGGGCAGAGGCAGGATTCGCCACGCGTCCCGGGCGACGTCGTACGCGAGGAACGTCGGGCCGGCCGGGCCGCCGACCCACCAGTGGACGGTGGGCCCGACGACCGCGGTCGAGGCCCAGGTGATCGGGATTGGAGCATCGGCGATCCGGCGCCAGGTTCGCGCGATCGGGTCGTAGGCTGCGCCGTCGCGGAGCGGCGTCTCGTCGGCCGGGCAGTCGGCGTTCGGAGGGCAGGGCGGCGCGTCGGTGCCGCCCACCACGAGGACGAGCGAGCCGGTCCAGACGGCCGTGGCACCCTCACGCGCCGCCAGCGGCGAAGCCGGCAGCGCCGTCCAGCCGGGAAGCGCACTCCCGCCCCCGGGCGCCCCGTTCGGGCTGACGTCGGGGTCCGCCCCGCCGCCGCCCATGACGAATACGCCGGTCAGGACCGCGACCGCGACGACACCTCCGACCGCCAGGATCGGGACTGCGAATCGCGTTGTCGCAGGGCCTCGCATGCGGTGTCGTGCTCCCTGGAGGGTTCGGGGCACCGTTGGCGTCAGGTCCCCCAGACGTCAAACGAGACGCCGTGGTTCAGCGGCGGGGAACCGGTTCCGTGCCATGATCGTCGCAGTCGCATGAGACGGTACCTGTTCCTGGCAGTCGCGCTGCTCCTCGCAGGATGTGCCGGCGCGGCCGCCCCGGCGGGCAGCGAGGCGCCCGGCAGCTCGCCCGGCGACCAGCCGAGCCCGGTCGTGATCGCAACGCCCGAGGCGGCGGCCGCCCGCGTGGTCGCCTTCCAGCCCGGTCTGGCCGGGATCGAGGAGCACGACCCGGACGTCATCGGTGCGTGCTGCTTCTGGCAGGCGACCGAGACGGCCGACGGCTTCGAGGTCACGTTCGAGGTCGGCTGGGGCGACTGCCCGGCCGGCTGCATCGAGCGCCATCGCTGGGTCTACGCTGTCGGACGCGACGGATCGGTCGAGCTCATCGCCGAGCAGGGCGATCCCGTCCCGGCCGGACTGCCGGCCGCGAGCAGCGATCCGGCGAGCGGCGGCGGCATCATGCCCGGCGGCTCCGGGATCCGGGGCACCGTGACGGCCGGTCCGACCTGCCCAGTCGTGAGCGCCAACGACCCCAGCTGCGACGATCGACCGATCGCCGGCGTGACCGTCCTGGTCCTCGACGCGGCCGGCCGGGAGGTGGCCCGCGTGGTGACGGGCGCCGACGGGCGCTACGCGGTCGCCCTGCCGGCCGGCCCGTACGTCGTCGAGCCGCAACCCGTCGAGGGATTCTTGCGGATGGCCGAGCCCGTTCCGGTCACGGTGGGAGACGGGTACGTCGCCGTCGATCTCGCGTACGACACCGGGATCCGCTGAGCATCGGGCCCCGGCAAGGATTGAGCCGCGCTCCATACGGAGCGCGGCTCAATGAGTTCTGTTGAGTCCCGACGGACGGTCAGCGCCCCGGGTGGCGCTGCGTCAGGCCCAACGGGAGAATGCGATACCGGTCAATCGATCAACTTGAGCGTGTAAG
>DASTEU010000243.1:0-2077 GCA_035709325.1 Candidatus Limnocylindrales bacterium
TGACGCCGAACGCGTTCAGGTAGACCGACAGGCCGCTGATCGCCGCCGTGCCGAGCGCGAGGAGGGCGCCCTTCTGGAGCGTGGTGAGGGGGCTTCTGGCGGGGCCGATCATCGGGCGTCTCCTTGGTCTCGTGCCGTGTCGAGGATCTGGCGGATCTCGTTCGCTTCTTCGGGGTCGAGGATCCGGAGGACGGTCCCGGCGGAAACGACGACCCAGTCGCCGACCGCCGTCTCCGGGACGAGGAGCAGTGACGCCCGGCGGCGCCGCTGCTCGGTCTCGATGAGGGCCCCGGACGAGTCAATTTCGATCACGCGTCCGGGGTACGCGATGCACATCAGGCGACCTCGGCTGCGTCCGTGCGCGCGTCGCGGGTCGCCGCCTCGACGGCCGCCTCGCCAGCTTCCCCGATCGCCGCCCCGATCGCCGCCCCGATCGCCGCCCCGATCTCGCGGGCGAAGCGATCGAGGCCGCCGCGGACCGCCGGCGAGGGCGTCGCGCCGAGCGCAAAGTCGAGGCCGCCGATGACGACGAGGCCGCCCCTGAGGGGTCCGGCGATGAGCTCGGCGATGCCGACCACCTCGGGGATCGGCAGCTCGTGGGACGAGCGGGGGACCGGCGACCGGGCCCCGGAGCGCAGGTCGGCGAACGACATCCGGACGACCCGGCCCGGTGCAAGGCCGACGGCCGCGTCCACGACGATCACCGCGGACCCGGGAGGGCGCTCGAGCAACGCCTCGACGCCGAGCTGTCCGACGTACTCGATCGCCGCCCGCCGCCGCGTCGCCGGCGGGAGCAGTTCGACGGCGAGCAGCGCGGCGGCGTCATCGCCCCGATCCGCCGAGCCGCAGACCAGCACGGTCACGGAAGGGCGGTTCGAGGCGGTGCGGACCGCTCGTCGGGCAGCGCGCTGCGAGTTCACGTCCATCGCGATCAACGATGCCGTGCCGCCGGCCCCGCTCGTAGGGGCCAGGCGTCGCTCCCGCGTGGGCCGAAGGGCACGCGGCGTCGGGACCGCCCCGGCCCGCGCCGGAGGGATACGTGGGATACGATCGGACGCCGTTTCGCACGAGGACCGCCGCCATGTTCGCCACGCTGCTCGGTCCCCTTCCGCCGGACATCGGACGGGACGCCGGCGACCCCGCCGGCGACCCCACCGACGGCCCGGACGACCCGGACGCTCCGATCCTCGCGGCGATCCAGGCCCAGGAAGCCGCGGGGCTGGACCTCGTCGGCGACGGCTTCGCGGCCGCCGGGCCGACCGACGATCCGGATCACGTCGCAGCCCGCTGGCGTCGGGCGGCCGAGATGACGACCCGGACGGTCAAGGCGACGATCGTGGGCCCGTGGTCGGCGGGCGCGGCGGCTGACGGCGGCGACGACCCGGTCGCTCACCTGCGGGGGATCGTCGAGGCCCTCGCGAACGCCGGCTGCAGCCTCGTCGAGGTCGACGAGCCGGCGGCGACCTCGATCGCCGACGACGCGGCGGAGCGGACCCGTTTCGGCGAGCTCCACCGGGCGCTGACGGACGGCATCGCTGGACGGATTCACCTCTCGCTGGCGCTGACCGGGGGGAACGTCGAGGCGCTCGGGGCGAGGACGCTGTTCGATCTGCCGTACGCGAGCTACGCGTTCGACCTCATCGCCGGGCCCGACAACTGGCGCCTCGTCGCCCAGGCGCCGGGCGATCGCGGCATCATCTGCGGTGCGCTCGACCCGTCGGCGGCGGCCGACGATCGGCCGGAGGTGCTGGTCTGGGCCGCCCATTACGCGGCCTCCACCGGCGGCCGCGGCCTCGTCCGGGTCGGCATCGCGAACGCCTCGAGCCTGGCGGCGCTGAGCCCCGAGCGGGCTCGCCGGAAGCTGGTGGCGCTCGGCGAGGCCGCGCGACTCGCGGCGGTCGGCTCGAGCGACGAGCTGGCCGCTGCGCTCGACCCGCGGGCGGTCGACATCCGCTCGGCGGCGGTGGGCCGATACACGCCGGGCAACCGAAGACCCGGCGGTGAGTGAGGCCGGGCTTCGCAGCGTCGCCGAACGGTGAGCACGCCCCGGACGCCCCGCGCGTCACGTGCCTGGCGG
>DASTEU010000244.1:0-5629 GCA_035709325.1 Candidatus Limnocylindrales bacterium
CGGTGGCGATCCCGAGCCTCGAGATCGACCAGCCGGACTGCCGCCGGGCGGCCCACTCGAGCTCGGTCGGACCGATCGACGAGACCCAGCTCTTCTACCTCGAGACGCGGGGCATCCCGCCCGACGACGCCCGCAAGTTCATCGTCCTTGGTTTCCTCGAGCCGGTCGTCGCCCGGGTCCCGCTCGAGGCCGAGCGCGAGCGCCTGCGCGAGCTGCTCGAGGCGAAGTGGGACGCCGGCATCGCCCGCGCGGCCGCGGCGTGATCCCGCCACAACCTCGGCCGCGGCAACGCGGGACCCGGCGGTGAGGCGGATCGACCTCGTCGGCGTCGACGAGATCGCCGACGGCGAGATGAAGATGGTCTGGGTCGATGGCACCGACCAGGTCCTCGTCATCAATAACGGCGGCGAGTTCACCGCGGTCCAGGGCGTCTGCAGCCACGAATACTTCGAACTCGACAAGGGCTTCCTGACCGCGGGCACGCTCACCTGCGCGCTCCACCTGTCGCGCTTCGACCTGTCGGACGGCCAGCCGCTCGACCCGCCGGCCGAGCTGCCGCTCGAGGTCTACCCGGTCGTCATCGAGGACGGTCGGGTCGTCATCGAGGTGCCCGACGGCCCGCTGCCGGTCACCGAGGAGTAGCGGACGGCGATCCGCTCGGCGAGCGGCGTCAGGGATCCAGCTCCAGCACGCGGACCGTCGCCGATTCGACCGCGGCCTCACTGAACGGCAGCGGCACCAGGGACCCGGACGCCCACTCGTCGATCAAGTCGCCGTAGTGGCCGTCGAAGGGGTTGCCGCTCTGGCCGGTCGTCTGGACGATGCGCGCCCCGTCGAGGTCGCCGAGGTCGACGAGGAGGCGATACGAGGGCAGGTTCGTGACCTCGAACAAGCGGTCGAGCCCGACCGGCACGTAGTTCGGGTCCTCGGGGTCCTCGTATGCCCGGCCCGGCTGGTAATACGTGTTGTTCACGACGCCGGCGGCCCCGGCCACCGGCTGCGGCCCCCTGTTGAAGTACCACTCGAGCGGCCCGATCCCGCTCGTCCCGAGCGTCTGCTCCCGGAAGATCGCCACGTGGAGGCGGTCCCACGTCCAGCCGTCGGGCTCGCCGAGCGTCCGGCGCAGCTCGAGGCCGGCCCGGTCGAGCGCCTCCGCGGCGATGTCGGCGGCCGTCTCGACCCGGCCCGGCGTCGTTCGATCGTCCCACCATGGGCTGCCGGGTTCGCCGAGCAGGCCGATCATCGCCTGCCAGGAAGCGCCGCCGCCGACATACTCGCGGGCGAGCTCGCCGAGCTCGTCGTCGAAGAGGCCGCGGAGCAGGTACGTCTCGGTCGTCAGGTACGCCGCGGCGCCGGTGCTGCCGAGGTCGGCCCGGCCGTCCCATTCGCCAATCCGCTCCCGGAGGAGCCGGCCGTCCTCGCTCGCCGGCGCAGCACTCTCGAGGGCCGGCCGGACGAAATCGGAGCGCGGAACGCGGACGTCGGTCTGGATCTCGCGGAGGGCGCCCATCGTGACGCCTTCGTTCTCGGCGGCATCGCCGAGGAGCTCGACGACCCGGGCCGCCCGGTAGCCCGGGTCCCACTCGGAGGCGATGAAGTAGGGGTACCCGGCGTCGACGATCGCGTTGTTCGCCGTGACGATCACGCCGCTCGGCGGGTCCAGCAGGAACGGCAACTCCTCGCGCGGGACGTAGCCGGTCCACTCGTGGGCGCCGTCCGACCCCGAGCGGACGCGCGCGCCGCGGTCCGCGGGATCGGCCCGGATCGGGACGAGGCCGGGAACGACGTAGCCGATGTGGCCCTCGACGTCGGCGTAAACGAAGTTCTGGGAGGGCGAGCCGTAGGTCGCGAACGCGGCCCGGAACTCCTCGAAGTTGCGAGCGGTGTTGAGCCGCAGGATCGCCTCGAACGTGCCGTCCACCTCGGCCGTCGCCGTCCAGCGGAGGGCGAGCGGCGCGACGTCGGCGAGGCGCGGGTCGACGTCGTTGACGACCGGCCCGTGGCCCGTTTCGCGGACCGTCAGGACGACGTCGTCGGCGCCGGCCACCGCGATCGTCTCGGTCCGGGTCGTGAACGGGACCGATCGGCCGGCGACGAGGTAGTTGTCCGGGTCCGCCGGATCGACGTCCTCGAGGAAAAGGTCCTGGACGTCGGGGCCGGCGTTCGTGGCGCCCCAGGCGATCCGGGCGTTGTGGCCCAGGACGATCCCCGGCACGCCCGGGAACGAGACGCCGGCGACGTCGTATCGGCACAGCTCGGACACCGTCCGGCAGTGGAGCCCGTTCATGAACCAGACCGAGGGCATGCCGATGCCGAGGTGCGGGTCGTTCGCCAGGAGGGCCGTGCCGCTCGTGCTCAGCGACGGCGCGACCACCCAGTTGTTCGAGCCGACCTGGTGATCGCCGGCCAGGCCGTCCCCGGAATCGAGGCCCGCGAGCGCGAGGATCGAGTCGCCGAGGGCGACGACGTCGCGCAGCGCGACCGCGTCTTCGTCCGAAAGCGCGACGGGCGGCCCCGACGCAGCGACATTCGCCGAACCGGCCGCCGGCCGCGGGCCTGTGGCGCCCGCCGGGCGCGGGGCTGCCGCGGCCGTCTCACCACTCGGAGCGATCACCGGCATCTGGGGCCAGTAGGCGGGGAAGAGGGCGTCGGTGAGGGCCGGGTCGCCGAGGCGTTCGTCGGCGAGGAGCCGGAAGACCTCCGAGCCGAAGTTGTCCCCGAGCTGCCAGGCCTGGACCTTCTGCCAGGCGAGCGAGTCGAGCGCCGTCCACGGCTCGAGGTCGTAGCCGTTCGGGCCGCCGGCCCCGCTCCGCAGGCTCGTGACGACGAAGGCCAGCCCGAGCCCGCCGCGATGGCGCTCGATGTAGGCGTTCACGCCCTCGGCGTAGGCGTCGAGTGCCGCTCTGGCCTCCGCGCCGATTGCGTCGAGGTCCCGCTGCGCCGCCTGCCGCCAGCCGAGCGTGCGGATGAAGCGGTCCTGGTCGAGCGTGCTCGCGCCGAAGAGCTCGGAGAGGCGGCCGGCGGAGATGTGCCGCCAGACCTCCATCTGCCAGAGCCGCTCCTGGGCGTGGACGTAGCCCTGGGCGAGGAAGAGGTCGTGCGGCGTGTCGCCGTAGATGTGGGCGATGCCCGCGGCGTCCCGCCGGACCGTGACGAGCGCTTCGAGCGCCTGGATCGTCAGGCGGCCGTCGGTCTGGGGCAGCGAGCGGATCGTGACGGCCCCGACGAACCCGGTGACTGCGGCGAGGACGACGACGAGGAGGACGACCAGGTAGCGAAGGAGTCGGCCGAATAGCCGCATGCGCCAGCGATCCCCTGCGAGGTGGTTCGGCGACAGTCTGCCCCACCGGGGGCCCACGGCGCGCCGGTTCTGCGCGGCCTATCGGTCGAGGACCGTGCCCAGCCCCGCGGCTTCCGCCCTGGCGAGGATCGCCGCC
Source organism: Candidatus Limnocylindrales bacterium (assembly GCA_035709325.1). Classification (GTDB taxonomy): domain Bacteria; phylum Chloroflexota; class Limnocylindria; order Limnocylindrales; family CSP1-4; genus CF-46. The sequence goes on from DASTEU010000244.1 coordinate 3,438, forward strand.
CCGAACACGAGATCGGCGAGGCCCACGCCAAGGTGGTTCACGACGACGCGACCGGCCGGCGGCCGGACCGTGCCGGCGAGGATCGCCTCGCCGAGCGTGGCGCCGGGGTCCGGAAATCCCTCGAACCGGCCGGCATCGCGGTTGGCCAGGAACTGGCCGCGTTCGTCGACGAGGAAGAGCGTCGCCTCGCGGGCAACCTCGGCGGAGCAGTACGTCTCGTAGTCGACCGCGACCACGAGCGCGTCGGGCGTCAGCCAGTCCGGCATGAGCACCTGGCGGACCGGCCCGAACGACGCGGCGGTGACGACGACGTCGGCGTCGGCGATCGCTGCACGGGCACTCGGCGCGGCCGCCGCGGCGGCGATCCCGGGCGTCGCGCGTGCGGCGGCTGCCAGCGCCTCGGCCCGCTCCGGGTGGCGGTCGAAGATCGCGAGATGCGCACCCTCGACGACGCGCCCGATCGGCGCAAGGTGGCTATGGCCCTGCACCCCGCCACCGATGAGCGCGACTCGCCGCGCCCGGCCGTGGACCGAGGGGGCGAACCGGGCGATCGCGACGCCGGAGATCGCGGCGGTCCGCTCGGCGGTGACCGGGCCCGCGTCGAGAATCGCGCTCGGGACGCCGGTCGTCGCGTCGACGAGCAGGACGAGGCCGAGGAGCGCCGGCAGGCCCTTCGCCCGGTTGTCGGGGAATCCCGCGATCCACTTCACGCCGAGAAGATCATCGGCGCCGTCCCCGGCCGCGCCGCGCAGGTGGGCCGGCATCGCGTGGCCGAACGAGCCCTCGGGCCGCGGATGGACGCCGATCTTCGGCGGCAGCTCCGCATCGCCGACGAGCGCGGTCATCGTCCGTTCGGCGAGGCGGAGCCGCTCGTCGACCGGCGGCATCGCTGCCCGGACGTCGGCCGCGGACAGGTAGCGGAGCGGTCGCTCCGGGGGTGTCGACACGTTCGAGAGTCTCGCCGGGTAGCATCGGCCGATGACCGAAGGCAGCGCCCCGAATCTCGCCGACCGGCTCCGCGCCGAGGGCCTCGACCCCGGGACCTGGTCGAACGGTCCGGGCGACGTCTACGGCGCCCACGAGCACGGCTACGACAAGGTCCTCGTCGTGGCTTCGGGTTCGATCCGGTTCGGCCTCGTCGACCGCCGCGAGTCGATCGAGCTTGCCGTGGGCGACCGCCTCGACCTGCCGGCCGGGTCGACCCACGACGCGCTCGTCGGTGGCTCCGGAGTCGTCTGCCTCGAGGTCCATGCGCCGGCCGGTACGCTCCGTGGGCCGCGCCGCCGGGCCGCCGGGGAGTGGTGATCGCGCGCCCGACCCGGCGCCGGGAATCACGAGGCCCCGGGGGAGTCCCGGGGCCGGGTGGGTTAGGCTATCGACCGGTTCAGCGGATGCCGTAGCGCATCCAGAACGTGATGTCGTCGCGAGGATCGACGCGGCGCGGATCATCGGTGCTCAGCAGGACGCTGAGCAGCGAGAACAACGCGAGGAAGCCGAGTCCGAGGGCGATCATCCCGATCACCTCCGTTAGCGTGGTTGCCGCCGGGCCCGCAGGTCCCGCTTCGCTGCGTGCGAAGGATCGACAGCCAGAAGAATTGTCATGAACGTGATAATACCTAATGAATGTCGTGTCGTCAACGCGATCGCCTAACGAAATGGTACTAGATGGCCGCTAGTGATCGCCTGAGTGCGAACGACGTACGGATTCTCGAAGTCCTCCAGCGGGACGGCCGGAAGCCCTACGCGGACATCGGCGCGGACGTCGGGATCAGCGGCCCATCGGCCCACGAGCGGGTCAAGAAGCTCGAGGCGCGGGGCGTCATCCGGGGCTACGCGGCCGTCGTCGACCCGGAGGCGGTCGGCCTGGGGATCCTCGCGTTCTCGTGGGTGACCCAGGCGCCCGGCACGTCCGCCACCGACCTGACGGACGCCTTCGCCGCGATCCCCGAGATCGAGGAGTGCCACCACATCGCGGGCGAGGCCGACTACCTGATCAAGGTCCGGGCCCGCGACACGCGGGACCTCGAGCGGGTGCTCCGGATCGTCCAGGCGACACGTCACGTCTTCACCACCGAGACCGACGTCGTCTTCTCCAGCGGCTTCGAGCGGCGACCGCTTCCCCTTGCGAGCGAAACCGGCGAGGCCGACGGTACGTAACCATGACAGGCGCCCGTCACGCTCCCGGCGAAGAT
>DASTEU010000245.1:0-7295 GCA_035709325.1 Candidatus Limnocylindrales bacterium
AGAGCGTCGCCCACGGGGTCGCCTCGCTGCTCGACGGCGTCGTGCTCGAGGCGACCGAGGACGGGCCGGCTTACCGCCGGGAGGACGCGGAGCGGCGCGTCCTCGCCTTCCTCGAGCCGCTGTTCGCGGCCGTCGGGAGCGAACGCCCGGCGTCGATCGAAGCGGTGCCCGCCAGGCCGTACGCGTCGATCCGTTCGGCCTCCGCCGGGCGCCCGGCGCGCGCCTCGTGAGCGGCGAGCCGACCGCCGGCGCCGACGGTCCTGCGGTCCGGACGGTGCTCGGGCCGGTCGAACCGGCCTCGCTCGGCTGGGTCCTGCCCCACGAGCACACCGCGATCGCCCTCTGGCACGTCCCCGACCGCTGGGACTACTGGGAGCTGCGCCGCGACGAGCCGCTGATCGTCGAGGAGCTCGGCTTGTTCCGCGCGGCCGGCGGCGGGACGCTCGTCGACCTCACCCTGCCCGGCGTCGGTCGCGACCCCGCCTGGCTGACGCGCCTCGCCCGGGCCACCGGGCTCAACATCGTCATGGGAGCCGGCTGGTACCGGGGGGCCTACTACCCGGCCGAGGCGTCGATCGACCGGCGGACGGTCGACTCCCTCGCCGACGAAATCGTCCGTGACCTCGAAGTCGGCGTCGGCGAGAGCGGCATCCGGGCCGGCATCATCGGCGAGATCGGCACGGACAAGCCCTGGCTCAGCGCCCAGGAGGAGCGGGTCCATCGCGCCGTCGCTCGGGCGGCGCGGCGGACCGGCGCGGCGATCGCGACGCACGCCGTTCAGTCGGCGGTCGGGATCGCCCAGCTCGACGTCTTCGAGGCGGAGGGCGCCGACCCGGGCCGGGTCGTGATCGGCCACGCCGACTCGAACCCCGATCCCGCCTACTACCGGGCGATCGTCGAGCGCGGCGCATCGGTCGAGTTCGACTTCCTGGGGATGGCGTTCACGCCGCTCGAGCGCCACGGCGAGGATCGGGTCGTCGAGCTCATCTGCGATCTGCTCGGGGCCGGCCACGTCGAGCGGATCCTGCTCTCCCAGGACGTCTGCCACGACTCGCAGCTCGTGCGATACGGCGGCAACGGTTACACCTATCTGGCCCGGACGTTCCTGCCCCGCCTCCGGGAGGCCGGCGTGTCGGATGCCGAGATCGAGACGATCACCGTCGCCAACCCACGGCGCCTGATCACGATCGGCTGAGTCGGGGCCCGCGTCGGCCGAGTGGGAGCCCGTCCGACGCGCCGGCGTCGTCCGGGCCCGGCTGCGATCGGGCGAGGCTCAGTCCTCGAGCGTCGCCTCGACTGACAGCTCGACGTTGCCCTTGAGCGCCTTGGAGATCGGGCAGCCGTCCTTCGCCTTCTCGGCGGCCTCGCGGAAGCTCGCCTCGGTCGCGTCGGGAGCCTGTCCCTTGACGGTGATTGCGGCCGCCAGGACCGTCCAGCCCGCGTCGAGCTTGTCGCCGGTGACCGCGACCGTCACATCCACGCGGGTCGGCGGCGTGCCCGCCTTGGCAAGCTCGTTCGAGAAGGCCATCGAGAAGCAGGACGCGTGGGCTGCGGCGAGCAGCTCCTCGGGGCTGGTGACGCCCTCGGGCTCGCCGATCCGCGAGGCCCAGGTCGTCGGCAGGTCGCTGAAGACCGCCGTCGTCGACGCGGTCACCGTCCCGCGTCCGCTGAGCAGGTCGCCGCTCCAGGTCGCGGCGGCACGTCGAGTCGTGGCCATCGGGCACCTCCGGGCAAGAACGAGGTAGAAGTGACCATCGTCCCACAGGCGGCCCGTGACGTCCGGCGTGGCCCGGACCGGTGCGGTGAGGATTGGTGTGGTCCCTCGTGCCGATGCCGTAGGGATGCGGGCGTACGAAGGTGTCCCGTGCGGTCGGGACGCGTGAGCCATACCGCCGGAGGAACGCGGCAGGCATGGTCAGGGCATGACCCGAACTGCCGCGCCCCTCCATCGCACGCGCCTCCCGGTCCTCCTCGCGCTGAGCCTCGTCGCGGCCGTGTTCGCCGCCCCGGCCACGGCCGCAGCCGCGGAAACGATGACGATCTCGGCGGCCGAGAGCGCGATGGTTGCGGCCCTGAACGCGGACCGCAAGGCCGTCGGGCTCATCGCCCTGCAGGTCGACAGCCGGCTGACGGCGATCGCCCGGGCCCGCTCGACCGACATGGCGACGAAGGACTACTTCAGCCACACCCAGCCCGACGGCCGCAATGCGTTCGACCTCATCAGCGCGGCGAAGATCACCTGGTACAGCGCCGGCGAGATCCTCGCCTGGAACAACTGGCCGACCCTCGAGACGTCGGTCCAGGCGGCCAACAACCAGTGGTTGAACTCGCCCGGGCACAAGAAGCTCATCGTCTCCACGTCGTTCAACTACGTCGGGGTCGGTCTGGCCGTTCAGGCGGCGACCGGCAAGAAGTACTGGACGGCCGTCTTCATCAAAGGTCCGGACCGGACCGGCGCCCGGGCGAAGACCGCTGCCCCGTCCATCACGTCGGGCTCGACGGTCGCGACGAAGAAGGTGACGGTCTCGTGGTCCGGCGCCGACGTCCAGCTCCAGGTCCTCACCTCCGGCTTCCACTCCTACAGGGTCCAGCGCCGCGTCGACGGCGGCGCCTGGGCGACCGTCTGGTCGAGCACGACGGTGCGCTCGATGTCGCTTCAGCTGCCGCTGAACCACACGTACGAGTTCCGGGTCGCGGCGCGCGACAAGGCCGGCAACTGGGGATCCTGGTCGACCGTCCAGGCGAAGCTCCCGGCCCCCACCGGTTCGGCCGTCGTCCGCCGCTGATCCAGGCCCAAAGCCTGACGTTCCGGCGTCCTCCGTCCCGGCTCCCCGCCGGCCTTGGCGCGCTCAGCCGAGCCGCCGACGGACCTGCGCTCCCACGGCCCGCAGCCGCGCGGTCCGCGGCCAGGCCACGCGCCGGACGCCACCGAAGGCCCGATGGGCATCGATCGCGGCGGCCAGCGCGTCGATGAACACCTCGTCGGCGAGGGGATCGAAGCCCGCCTCCCACCAGGCGCCCAGGATCCGGAGCGTATCCGCCCTGCGATCGATCCGCGGCTCGATCCGCCCCACGAACCGGTCGCCGTAGAGGATCGGCAAGACGTAATAGCCCCAGCGCCGCTTCGCCGCCGGAACGTAGACCTCCCAGATGTAGTCGAAGTCGTAGCACTCGCGCAGGAACGCGCGGTCCCAGACGAGCGGGTCCAGCGGCGCGAGGAACGCCACGCCGGGTTCGCGGCCACCTGGCCCGACACCGGCCGCCACTTCCCGCTCGGCGGCCTCGAGCAGCGCGAGCTCGCCAGCGACCATGAGCCGCTGCCGTTTCACCCCCTCGATCGAGACCGCAACGAGCGCCGACGACGCTTCGAGCTCCTCGCGCAGCTCCGCCCGGCCCGGCCGCGGATCGCCCGGTGGCGGCGTCGCCGGCCCCAGACCGCCCCACAGCTCGGCCTGGCCGCCACCCCGTCCCAGCAGGCCGTGAGCGCGGTACCGCGAGAGGAGTCGATGAGCCGCCTGCTCGCGGGGATTCCGCGAGCGATCGTCGAGCAGCTCGGCGGGGAAGAGCCGCTCGGCGAGATCGTAGACGCGGCGGTTGCCGTCGCGCCGGGCGAGGCCGAGGACGCCCGACTCGGCGAGGGCCTCGAGCACCGCCCGCACCTCGTTCGTCGGCCGCCAGTACCAGTCGATCGCATTACGCGGCTCGACGTCGGTCGCAGCTAGCGGGCCGTTCGTCCGGATCCGCTCGACGAGCTCGTCGACGAGTCCCGCATGGGAGATGAAGACACCCTCGGCGTGCCGCGCCTGCACCCGATCCCACACGGAGCGGTACCAGGGCAGCTCGCTCGTGGGAAGCAGGGAGAGGCCCTTGTTGTAGGCCTCGAAGAGCGTCCGGTGTTCGTAGAGGAGGGCGTCCGTCCACTCGCGGCGGTAGCACGCGATCCGGGAAAGCAGGACGAGGTCGTGGTTCCGGCCGGCCACCTCGAGGGGATCGAACTGGAGCGAGCCGATCCGCTCGACGACCGTCATGACGCTGGCCGGATCGGGCGGCAGCGAGCGCGGCGGGCCGAGGAAGTGGCGGACGGCGAGGAAGCGGCGGGCGACCTCTCGCGAGATCGTCCGCGGGTGGGGCGGGCTGTCGTCGGCTCCCATCAGTCTCGATCGTAGCGCCGGACGGGCGAGCGCGGTGGCCCGATCCCTGGGATCGCCGGCCGCGGCGCGGAGGTCCACTGCCCCGTCTACCAACCCGGGGGGTGATATGGACGAGTCGCCGCCGCGTGACGGGACGACCGGGGCGCCGCGGAGCGTGGCGGCGCGTCGATGGCACCTGCGACAGCCGTGATGTGGCGCGTACCACTACTCCGGTTGGTATTCGGGACCGCCGCCCCTGGCGCGAGCGTCGACCGCCCCGTCTACCAACCAGGGGAGTGCCCCAGCGCGTCGCAGGATCGCCGCCGAATTCGTGCCAGGACCCGGCACGAGTCCGCGGGCAGCGGAGCGCCGCCGGCGTCACCCGGCGGCCGTCCGTCGGTCAGCCCAATTCGGCCTCGAGCCGCTCGACGAGCGGCACCTGGGTCGGCTTCAGGCGACGGCGCGCCTCGGCCGGGTCGAACCAGGCGACGCGATCGATCTCCGGGAACTCCCGCCGGCGCCCGGAGCCGGGCGGCCACTCGATCGTGAACGTGTTGCTCGCGGCGACCGCCGGGTCGAGGTCGCCCTGGATCGCCCATGCGTGGACGACCTTGCCGCCCTTCTGGACGATGCTGCCGAGGGCGACCGGCTGCCCATCCGGCGTGGGGATCCCGGTCTCCTCCTCGAACTCCCGCCGAGCGACCGCGAGCAGATCCTCGCCGGGGTCGACCTCGCCCTTCGGGATCGTCCAGTGGCCCTCGTCGCGGCGGGTGAAGTACGGTCCTCCGGGGTGCGCCAGGAGGACTTCGACGCCACTCGATGAACGGCGGTAGAGGAGGATTCCGGCGCTGGTCCTGGAGCTCAAGCTGTCCCTCTGCGATGCGCCTGCAACCCGCGGCTCGGAACGCCCGGTCGGGCTGTGACGGGAGCGGCGCCACGATCGTCGTTCAAGCCCGTCAGAGGAGACTGCATCATGCCCGAAATCAACCTGCCGGAGGTCAAACTCCCCGACATCAAGCTGCCGGAGGGCCTCCGCGACATGACGCGCGACGATATCGTCCACGCCGCGCGCGACGTCCGGCTTCCCAGGATGGAGCTTCCGAAGCGGGTCGAGCTGCCCGACATCGACTTCTCGAAGGTCGACCTTCCGAGGCCGATCGCCGACCGGCTGCCGGGGCGCAAGCGCCGCAATCCGATCATGCCGTTCGTCGGGCTGGCGATCGTCGGCGCGGTCGCTGCCGCGATCTGGTGGCTCTTCACGTCTCCCGAGACGGGTCCCCGGGCCCGGGCGGCGATGAACGACCTGAAGGCAAAGGTGACCGGCCGGCGCCACGACCTCGTCCGCTACGACGACGACCAGGACCTCGGCAGCCTGCTCAGCGACGATGCCCGCAGCCCGATGGGCGGTTCGCTCGACACCACGCCCTCCCGGACGACCACCCCGGACCTCGGGGCCGTCCCGGTCGGGCCCGGCGAGGACACCCCGCTCCGCACGACCCACTGATCGCCGCGCTCCCTGACGGACGCCGCGCCGGACTCTCCGGCGCGGCGTCGTGGCGCTTCCCCGGTTGGCGCGACCCCGCATCGCTGCTGCCACGACCCCGCATCGCCGCTGCCGCGACCACCGTGGCTGATCGCCGCGGGAACAGCCGAGCGTGGAGACCGCGCCGGTCCGGCATCCAGTCGCGCGATCGGCGGACGCTCCGTGCGGAGGCGTCTCCGGACGACCACAGAGGTCACTCACTCGGCGGCTCGCTCGCGGAACGCAGCCGCGCCGGACCGGCAGCTGGTTGGGCGTCTCGGACGACGACTGAGGTCACTCAACCGGTCGTTCGCCGCCGGCTCCCTTCCTGACCGAACATGTGCCGATGGCGGCGTCGTTGACGCTTCTCCGGTTAATTCCGATAATATGACTCGGGATTACACCGCACCGGGCGCCGCGCAGGAGCTGGCGCCGCCTCAACCGGAGAATTGATGACCGCTACGCGCGAGATCGTCACCGACCGCCGCGAAGAGTTCGCCTTCCACGACGACATCGTCTACCTCCGCGAAACGAAGCGCGGTCTGACGCGGGAGACCGTCGAGGAGATCAGCAGCTTCAAGGAGGAGCCGGACTGGATGCTCCAGCTCCGCCTCCGGGCCTACGACCACTTCCTCCAGCGGCCGATGCCGACCTGGACCGATGGACTCGATCGCATCGACTTCGACAAGATCGTCTACTACCGCAAGCCGTCCGAGCGGGAAGAGAAGTCGTGGGACGACGTTCCCGACCAGATCAAGGCGACGTTCGAGCGCCTCGGAATCCCGGAGGCCGAGCGGAAGTTCCTCGCCGGCGTCGGCGCCCAGTACGACTCCGAGGTCGTCTACCACAGCGTCCGCGAGGAGCTGACGAAGATCGGCGTGGTCTTCATGGGGATGGACCAGGGCCTCAAGGAATACCCGGACATCGTCCGCAAGTACTTCGGGACGGTCGTTCCGGCCGAGGACAACAAGTTCAGCGCCCTCAACAGCGCGGTCTGGTCGGGCGGCTCGTTCGTCTACGTCCCGAAGGGCGTCGAGGTGCCGCTGCCGCTCCAGGCCTATTTCCGGATCAACGGCGAGAACACCGGCCAATTCGAGCGGACCCTCATCGTCGTCGACGAGGGCGCCAAGGTCCACTACATCGAGGGCTGCACCGCCCCGATCTACGCGACCGACAGCCTCCACGCCGCGGTCGTCGAGGTCGTCGCACTGCCGGGCAGCAAGGTCCGCTACACGACGATCCAGAACTGGTCGAACGACGTCTACAACCTCGTGACGAAGCGGGCCCACGCCTACGAGAACGCGACCGTCGAGTGGATCGACGCGAACACTGGCTCCCGCAAGACCGTGAAGTTCCCGTCGATCTACCTCCGCGGGCCGAACGCGACGGCCGACATCATCTCGGTCGCGGTCGCCGGCAAGGGCCAGCACCAGGACACGGGCGCCAAGGCCATCCACCTTGCCCCGAACACCCGCTCGCGGATCGTCTCCAAGTCGGTGTCGAAGGACGGCGGCCGGGCGACCTACCGCGGCCAGCTGAAGGTGAGCCCCGGCGCCACGAACGTCGTGGCGAGCGTCCGCTGCGACGCGCTCATGCTCGACGACATCAGCCGGAGCGACACGTACCCGTACATCGATATCCAG
>DASTEU010000246.1:0-8928 GCA_035709325.1 Candidatus Limnocylindrales bacterium
GACGATGGGGCGGTGGCGAAATCGACATTCCGGCGACGTGTCGTTCGAAGTCCCCGAACCCAGAACGGGAACGCCAGGAGCCGTTGGAATCAGGCCCGCGTCTGGTCGATCGCCTTCTGCAACGCGGCGATCATCGCCCGCGCCTGCTCGCGGTCCTTCTCGTTGGGGTGCTGATGGTCGGCGACGATCCCGCAGTAGACGTCGTGGATCGCCTGGCTCATCGTGTCCTCGTCGGCGATCGCGAGCCCGCGCGCATGAATCCGCTGAACGGTGTCGCTGTCGTCGGGAAGATGCAGCGCGTCGACCAGCGCCTGTCTCATCGTCATCGTTCGAGCCTCCCTCCGTGATTGGGACCCGAAGCCTACGCCAGCCCGAGTGGCCTGGGAACCCTCCGGCACCACCCGACGGGGTGCCCTCGGGCGCCGGGCCTCAGTCACTGACTGACGAAACGCGGACGCGTAGAGTTTGACGATAACCCGGCCCAATGACACCTCCCATGCGGCGGACAGGCGGCAACTCGAAGCGTTCCGGGTCACAGTCGGTGTCCGCTCGGTGAGCTTCGCGAATCTCTTTGCGATCGTCATCGCCCGTCTCGAAGAGGCCGCGACCCCGTACTCCGGGGAACGCGATCACCCTTTGGGGCGCTCTCGGATAACGTTCCGCGGATCCTTCTCGAGCTCGAGGCCCTTGTACGCCGCCTGGCGCACGAGGCCGTCGGCGGTCCAGCCGGCGAACTCGGCCCGGATCACGAGCTCCGGGCGCAGCCACCGGGCGTCGCGGGCGGCGGCCCGGGGGGGCGAACTCGCGAAGGGTGATTCATCGGTGGCCAGCCGTGCGACGGCAGCGAGCAGCTCAGCGCGGTTCGCGTTCGTGAATCCCGCCCCGATCTTGCCGGCATAGCGCAGCCCGTCGTCCTCGTAGACGCCGACGAGGAGCGCGCCGAGGTCGACCGCCTTGCCGGTGCCGGTCACCCAGCCGCCGACGACAAGCTCCTGCTCCGGCCGGATCTTGATCTTCTGCCAGCGGTCGGTCCGCTTGCCGGGCACGTACGGCGAGCGGCGGTCCTTGGCCATGATCCCCTCGAGGCCGCGTGCCCGGGCCGCCTCGAAGAACGCCATGCCGGCGGCCTCGATGTGTTCGCTCAGTCGGACGCGCGGATCGGGGCGCAGGACTTCGCCGAGGAGTCGACGCCGGACCTCGAGCGGCTCGTCGAGGAGCGATCGGTCGCCGAGGTGGAGCAGGTCGAAGACCTGGTAGACGAACGGGGTCGGCTCCGCCGCCAGTCCCCTCCCCTTGATCCTGGCCTGGAGCAGGGCGAAGTCGGGTTCGCCGCGTTCGTCGAGCGCGATGACCTCCCCGTCGACGATCGCCCGGGGCGCGTCCAGCCAGGTGGGTGGGTCGAGGAACGGCCCGAAGTATCGGGCCGCCCCGTCCTGCTGCTTCCGGGTCCAGAGCTGGACGCCGCCGCCCGCCACGACGGCCTCGATCCGGAAGCCGTCCCACTTGACCTCGAACAACCAATCGGGGTCGTCGAACGGCCCACCGACGAGCGTCGCCAGCATCGGCGCGATGAAGTTGGGCATCTTCATCGGCAGGCCAGGCGGCTCGATCCTGCGGGGCTTCATGTTGGGAGCATAGGCGGATCGGACGCCCCCAAGCGAAGCCTGGCGTCCGCGCCCAGCTCGCTCGGTTTACGCGGCAGATCCCGTGGGATCGAACAGGCCGAACGTCGCGCCGTCGGGGTCGCGAAGGACGGCCACGCGGCCGACGCCCGGGATCTCGAGCGGTCCGAGGCGGACGTCGCCCCCGAGCTCCCGCGCCTCCGCCGCCGCCGCGTCCACGTCGGCCGACTCGAAGTACCCGACCCAGTGGCCGGCCGGCCCGCCCGACGGCCAGACATCGCTGCCGGGCTCCGGCCCGGTGATGCCGCCGATCGGCCGACCGTTCGCGACGAGCGTCCGGTAGGCGTCGGGGCCCTCCCCTGCCGGCTCGACCGACAGACCGACGACGGCTCCGTAGAAGCGTTCCGACGCGTCCGGATCCCTCGACATGAGCTCGTGCCAGATGAACGCGCCCTCTGCCTGGGTTGTCATGATCCTGCTCCTGCACCTACAGCCGATCGTGGTAAACTGAACGGCGTTCAATACGAACTGTACAGCGTCCAATCAGCGATGTCAAGGGATCGGAGGGAATCTGTGGCCTCGTCGCAGACCACACGCGGAGCTCACGACCGGACACAACGGCCTGCCGGGGGCACCCGACGCCCCGGCACCCGTGCCGGCTTGACCGCCGAGGAGGTCCTTCAGGCGGCGCGGACCGTCGTCGCGCGGGAGGGCGCCGAGCCGCTGACGATGCGGCGCCTGGCCGGCGAGCTCCGGGTCGCACCGAATACGCTCTACAGCCACTACCCGAGCAAGGCCGACCTGATGGATGCCGTTCTCGACTCGTTCCTGGCCGAGATCGACGCCCCGGTGGGATCGGAGGCGGACTGGCGCGACGGCCTCGTGGCGCTGATGGAGGCGTCTCGCCGGATGCTGCTCAGCCGTGCCGACCTGCTGCCGCTGCTCCTCTCGCGTCCGATGCGAGGCCCGAACGCCGTCCGCCTCGGCGAGGAGACCCTGCGGCTGCTGGCCCGTGGCGGGGTCCACGGCCCGGCCGCAGCCGACGCCCTCCGTGCGCTGCTGACGTTCACGTTCGGCTCGGTGGTCCTCGATGCTCCTCGGCGCGAGGATCCGGATCCCACGTCCCGTGAGGCGCGCAGCGTCGCCGCGTTCTCAGCAGATCCCGAACGACCGAGGATGGCCGAACTGGCCGGCCCCCTGTCACGGCGACCGACCGACGCCGCCTTCGCGACGAGCCTGCGCTGGCTGATCGACGGGATCGCCGCCGCGGCAGGGAGCTAGGCGATGGCCGATCCGGGCGGCGATCGCGCCGCCGACCTGCGGGCAACCGAACGCCGCCGGCTCCGGGCGCTCGTCGAGGGGGATCTCGCGGTCGCGCACGAACTCCACGCCGACGACTATCAGCTCGTGACGCCGGGCGGAGGCACGATGTCCAAGGACGCCTACCTGGGCGACATCGCGTCGGGCGTCATCGAGTACCGGGTGTTCGAGCCGGCTTCCGAGGTGGCGGTCCAGGTCTTCGGCGATGGCGGTGCGGTTCGCTACCAGGCCCGGATCGACATCCGGTTCGCGTCGGGCGGCCACGACCTCGCTCTCGTCTGGCACACCGACCTGTACCGCTGGACGGACGGTCGCTGGCAGGCGGTCTGGTCGCAGGCGACCCGGATCCCGACCCGGGACGCCGGCGGCTGATTCGATCGGCCGTCAGGCCGTCAACTCACCGGGACAGGCGCCAGGGCGGCGGCGATTTCGCGGGCCCAGGCCTCGATCTCCTCCCAGTTGCGGAAGTCGCCGGCCGGCAGGATGTCCTTGGCTGCCGGCATCATCCGGACGATCCGCTCGGAGAAGGCCTTCGGCGGGTCCTTCGGGTCGAATGCCCCGAGGAAGACCCGGTGCTCGCGGGGGTGGATCACCGCGCTCAGCGCCTCGACCTTCTTGCGGCCGCCGCTGCCGGGCCCGTCGACCGGGCCGAGGGCGTCGGTCACCGGGTCGGCGCCGGGCGTACCCTTCGTGGAGCCGGGCAACGGGCCGCTGCTGAACAGCCACGTCGGGCGCGACGCGAGCGTCTCCTGGTTACGCTTCAGGAACTCCAGCGGCTCGTCGAGCCAGCTCCCCATATAGACGCCGCTGCCGACGATGAACGCGTCGGCCGCGCCGAGCCCGCCGGCCCGGCTCGCGGGAGCGACGACCGTCTCGATCCCTTCCGCCTGCAGCACCTCTCCGATCCGTTCGGCGATCCCGCGGGTTCCACCGTGGCGGCTGCCGTACGCGACGAATACCGTGGTCATCCGGACCTCCTCCCGGCCGGCCTGGACGCCGGCCGTCTCTGCGCCTGGCCCTTCAGGAAAGCCGAACGGAGCGGCGGGAGATAGAGGCGGACGGACCGCAGCGGGAGGGCGGATGGTCGCAAACGAAGCTAATCGGTTCCGCGGTAGGCTGTCTCGAGCTCGGCGAGGGGCCGACGCGGCCGGAACCAGAGGTCAGGTGCGTGGCTTCTCGGCCAGGACGTCGACGAGGCGAAGGTCGGGGTCCTTTGCAAGGAGGTCGGGGCCGACCTCGCCGAGGGCCGCGGGAATTCGGCCGGACAGGTGCGCCTGACGGCCCTCCTCGTCGTCGAAGGCATCGAAGATCCCGAAGGTCGCGCTGTCGACGCGAAACGCATACCAGACGCGCGTTCGCGGCTCCTGCTCCACGATCGCCTGTCCTTCGACGAGGAAGGCTCGGAGATCCGCCTCCTTCCCGGGCTTCGCCTCGAGCAGCGCCAGGACTCCCTTGGTGAGCGGCATGTCGTGTCTCCCTTCGTGCTTCCGCGGCGCGCCAGAAACCGAGCGCACCCGGTTGGTGGCGCCGCCTTGCCCGCTCGTTACAGCACGAAGGTACTCCTCAGCGGCCGGCGGGACCGACAGCGCGGCTCGGCGACGAGTCGGGACCCGTTGCCGGGCCCCGTAGACTGGCGCCGAGGAACCACGGTCGGGAGATCCGCCCAGGCATGGCCGTCGAGACGACGATCGCCCCAGCGCACCGCGTCGCCCGCGTCCGGGTCGAGCGGCTCGGCCTGTCGGCGCTGACGTTCGTGCTGCTGGCGGCGGCGGCAGCGTTCGCCGGCTACCGCCTCGGCACGCCGGCCGACGGGACCGACATCGGCGGCCCGGGCAATCCGTTCGCCGGGGCCGGCGTCGGCGTCGTGGCGGCAAGCGCCGGATCCGGTTCGGCAGCGCTCGCGCCCGGCGACCGGGTCGTCGCGATCCACGGGCGCAGCAGCGAGGCCTGGGCCGCCGCGCTCCTCGACCCGAACGAACCGCGGCCGATCGTGGCTGACGGGGACGCCATCACCGTCACCGTCCAGCGTCAGGGCAGTCTCGTGGACGTGACGCTTGTCGCGACCCCGTTCGACCCGGTCGGGGCCGTCGTCGAGGACTGGGGCGTCCTCGTGCTCGCCCTGTCCGTTCAGCTCGTCGGCGCCTACCTCTTTGCCCGCCGGCCGGACGAGCCCGCTGCCCAGGCCCTCCTCGTCGCCGGCACCGGCATGTTCGCAAGCACCGTTCCGTGGGCCCTGGGTGCCCACGTGACGGACCTCGTCGGGGCTACGGGCTTCTGGCTCTATGCCGCCACGGCCGGCCTCGCCTACACGCTGTTCTGGTGCGGGGCGCTCCACTTCGCACTCGTGTTCCCCAGGCCCTATCCGTTCGCGATGCGTCCGCGCCGCGTCGTCGCGACGGCCTACGGCCTGCCGCTGGCAGCCACGCTCGCGGTCATCGTCGGCGCGCGCGTCGTGACCGGTCGGGCGCTGCCGGCGCTGGCGGCATGGATCGAGGGGCAGGTCGTGCTCCAGGTCGTCGCGATCGTCGCCGCGATCGCGCTCATGACGTACAGCTACCGGCGGCTCGTCGACCAGGTCGGACGGCGCCAGATCCGCCTCGTGGCGGGAGCCGCGGCCGTGGCCGCCGTGACGGGCCTGGTCCTGTGGTTCGGGCCCGAGCTCATCCTCGGCGAACCGCTCCTCCCACGAAGCGCCGTCGCACTCCTCGGCCTGCCGTTTCCCGTCGCACTCGTCATCGCCATCAATCGCCACCACCTGTTCGATCTCGATGCCCTCGTCAACCGTTCGCTCGTGTATGGCGGGCTGACCGCCGGCGTCCTGCTGACCTACGCGGCAACGGTGGCCCTCATCGGCGGGTTGATCCCGGGCAACGCACCATTCGCGATCGCCCTCCTCGGCACCGGGGCGGTGGCGATCGTGGCCCTGCCGCTGCGGGACCGGCTCCAGCGTTCGGTCAACCGGATGATGTACGGCGACCGTGACGAGCCGGACAGCGCCCTGCGGCGACTCGGCCGCCGGCTCGAGGCATCTCTCGACCCCGCGACGGTGCGTCCGACGCTCGTCGACGCGGTGGCCGATTCCCTCCGCTCGCCGTATGTCGCGATCGAGCTCGACCACGAGGGCGAGGCCCGGGTCGAGGCCGCGCACGCCAGCGTACCGATCGACGCCGCCGGTCCCCGCGAGCTGGTTCGCGTGCCGATCGTCTATCACGGGCGACTGGTCGGTCGGCTGGTCCTGGCGCCGCGTGCGGCGGACGAGCCCTTCAGCGACGCAGACGCGCGGCTTCTCGCCGATCTCGCCCGGCAGGCGGCACCCGCGGTCGAAGCCGTCCGACTCACGATCGACCTGCGCCGTTCGCACGAGCAGCTCGTCGCGGCGCGCGAGGAAGAGCGCCGCCGGCTGCGCCGCGACCTCCACGACGAGCTCGGGCCGACGATGGCGGGCTCGCTGATGAAGCTCGGTGCCGCGCGGAGCCTCATGGAGTCCCACCCCGATCGCGCGTCTAGCCTGCTCGACGCCGTCGACGGGGACGTGCGCGGGATGATCGAGGAGATCCGGCGGATCGCCCACGACCTTCGGCCGCCGGCCCTCGACGTGTTCGGCCTCGTCGGGACGCTCCGGATGCAGATCGCCACGTTCGACGAGGGATCCGAGGATGGGCGGCTCCGGGTCTGGCTCGATGCCCCTGAGGAGCTGCCATCGCTGCCGGCCGCCATCGAGGTGGCCGCCCTCCGCATCGCGCTCGAAGCCCTGTCCAATGCTGCCCGCCACAGCGGCGGATCCCAGGTCCGGGTCGATCTCGCAATGGCCGATGGCGAGCTGGTCGTGACCGTGACCGACGACGGGAGCGGCATCCCGATCGTCGCGTCACCCGGCGTCGGCCTGACCTCGATGCGCGAGAGAGCCGCCGAGGTCGGAGGGAGCCTGGACATCCTGCCGGCCGACGGCGGCGGGACCGTCGTGAGCGCCCGCCTCCCGGTCGCGACGTCGTGACGGGCCAGACTGCGCCGCCGGCCGTCCGGGTCCTCGTCGCGGACGACCACCCGGTGGTGCGTGACGGCCTGCGGGCGCTCATCGAGGTGTCGCCCGGGATCGAGCTGCTCGGCGAGGCGTCGAACGGTGACGAGGCGGTCGAGCTCGCCCAACGCCTTCGACCGGACGTCGTGCTCATGGACCTGGCGATGCCCGGCCGGAACGGGATCGAGGCGACGCGGGAGATTGCGTCCAACGGCTGGGCGTCCGCGGTCCTGATCCTGACGATGTTCGCCGACGACGAGTCGATCTTCGCGGCGATGCGGGCGGGTGCCCGGGGCTACCTGCTGAAGGACGCCGGGCACGACGAGATGCGGCGAGCGATCGAGGGAGTCGGCAACGGCGAGGCGATCTTCGGCGCGGGGGTGGCCCAGCGGATGGTCGGGTTCTTCGCGCGGGCTCGGGCGATCGGCATCCAGCCCTTTCCGGACCTGACCGACCGCGAGCGGGAAGTGCTCGAGGAGCTCGCCCAGGGCTCGAGCAACGCGACGATCGCCGCGCGTCTCGGGATCAGCCTCAAGACGGTCCGCAACCACGTCAGCACGATCCTGAGCAAGCTGATGGTCGTCGACCGGGCCCAGGCGATCGTGCGTGCACGCGAGGCCGGATTCGGCGTCCGCGACGAGCGGATCCGGCGCCCGGGCGGATGAGCGCGGCGACGGCGCCGGTCGACCCGCGTCCCGAGCCGGACGGGACGGCCGGCTCATGACGACGGGACGGATGAGCGCGCAGGGTCAACCGATGGCACGTGCGCTGCGGGGGATCGGGCCTGCCCGGCTCCTCTTCCTCGTTGGTGCCTGGCTGTTCCTCGCCTGTGTGGTCCTCCAGGTAGTCCTCGTCGGTCTCGAGATCTTCGCCAGGTTGGGCGATTCGATCCACCGCGACTTCGCCTATGTCTACGGCTGGCTCGCCCCGGTGCTCGTGCTCCTCGCGGGCGCCGCACGGCTTCCGACCAGGACGCGCACGCTGACCGTGGTCCTGCTCGTCGCGTTCGCGGTCCAGACGGTCCTGCCCTCACTGCGTGGGCAGTTCCCGCTCCTGGCCGCTCTCCACACCGTCAACGCCGTCGCGATCTTCGCCCTCGCGATCCTCGTTGCCCGGCGAGCCACGAGCTCGATCCGCCAGCCGGCCGATCCCGACGCGACATGAAGGGCCGGCGGATCGCCTTCGCCGCCCTCGCCTGGCTGTACCTGGCGGGAGTCGTGTTCCAGGTTTTCCTCGCGGGCGTCGGCCTCTTCGGGTTGGGCGACTGGACCCTCCACGCCGGGGTCGGCTGGGGCCTCGGCTCTGCCCCGATCCTGCTCCTGGTGTTCGTGCTCGTGGCCCGATTCGATCGGCGGACCATCCTTCTGTCCGCCGGCCTGGCCGTTTCGGCCGTGATCCAGCCGGAGCTGGCCGCCGCCCGGCACACGGCCCCGATCGTCGCTGCCTTCCATCCGCTGAACGCGCTCGTCGTCTTCTGGCTGGCCTGGCTGGTGGCCCAGCGCTCGCTGGAGCTGGTCCGCGCGACCCCGCCGGTCGTCGAGGCCGGCAACGTAGCCGAGCCGGGAGAGGCCGCCTGAACGGTTTCCCGGACGACCCGGGACGCCGAGCCCTCTTCGGCGGGACGAGGTTCGCGGTACACCGTCGGAGACGCAAGCACCGCGCGGGCGGTGCCGCGATCCGAGCGGAGGCGATCGATGGCCCTCATTCGACAGATCCACCTGGTCGTGGCGTGGCTCCTCGTCGCCGGAGTGGTCGTCCAGGTCTTCCTGGCAGGCCTCGGCGTGTTCGACGACCCGCGGACCTTCCAGGTGCACGCGACCTGGGGATACCTCCTCGAGCTGCTGCCGTTCCTTCTTCTCGTGCTTGCGGCGGTCGGGCGGCTCGGCCGGCGTCAGCTTGTCTACCCGCTGGCGATCTTCGGGATGTTCATCCTCCAGTCGGTCTTCGTGGGCCTGCGCGCCGACGCGC
>DASTEU010000247.1:0-6134 GCA_035709325.1 Candidatus Limnocylindrales bacterium
GCCGGGACGACGACGGCCATCGACCCGTCGCCGTGCGCCTTGGACCCCCACGGGCCCATCCCGTCGCGGTTCTCGATAACGAACGTCCGGACCTCGTCGGGCAGGTCGGCGAACTCCGGCACGCGATAGCTGAGGACCGACCCGTTCGAGAGCTGCTGACCGTCGTAGACGAGCTGCTCGCGCATCGCGATCCCGAGCGACTGGATCATCGAGCCGACGTCCATCCCCTCGGCCAGTGCAGGGTTGATCGCGAGACCGATGTCGGCGACGTCGATCAGGCTCGTCGCCCTCCACTCGCCGGTCTCGCGATCGGCCTCCACGCGGGCACCGACGATCGGGTTCTCCCAGGACGGCGGGATCAGGCCCCAGTCGCCGACCGGCCGGATGTGGCCGCGGCCGCTGACCTCCATGTCGGGCGCCCGAAAGAAGTCGCCGATGATCTCGCCCCAGCTCGCCGTCCGCTCTCCCGTGCGCGCGCCGGTCCGGCCGAGCTCGACCGCCTCGACGCTCACGCCCCAGTTCTCGGCGGCCATCTCCCGCAGCTGGCCCTTCGCATCGCGGCAGGCGAGCTGGATCGTCGTCCCTTCCATGATCGTCGTCCGATCGGCCCCGGTCGTCCGAGCGTAGGGCGTCAGCCCGGAGTCGGACTGGACGATCCGGACCCGTTCGAGCGGCAGCCCGAACTCTTCGGCGGCGACCATCGCCAGGACGGTCCGGCTACCCTGGCCGAGCTCCGCGGAGCCGGTAAGGACGGTGACCGAGCCGTCGCCGTGGACCCGGATCTCACTCCGCCCAACCGGCACCGCTCCGCTGTCCATGACGATCAGGGCGATGCCCTTGCCGGAGCCTTCGGCGTCGTTCGGACGGCCCCAGCCAAGCCCGCCGGCGACGAGCCGGAGGTTGCCCTTGACGTCGGCATGGAGGGGCCGCTTACCAGGCCAGAACTGGTGGCCTCGCTCGACGAGGTTCCGCAGCCGGAACTCGACCGGGTCCGCGCCGACGCGCTCCGCCATCTCGTCGATCTGGACCTCGCCCGGCAGCGAGGCGTGAGCCCCACCGAATCCGCGGTATGAGGAGGCCGGGGCGGTGTTCGTATACGAGGCCCGGACCCGGATGTCGACCGCGTCCCAGCCGTATGGCCCGACGAGCCGGGTCGAGGTCTTCGCCGACACGAGCATCGAGTTCTGGGCGAACGCCCCGCTGTTCATCAGGACCCGCGCCTGGCGGGCGACGAGCCGCCCGTCCCCGTCGACGGCAGTCTTCAGCCAGACCCGGGCGTCGAGGGCGCGCGTCGTCAGGACCGTCTCCTCGACGGTCAGCTCGACCTTCACCGGTCGGCCGACGCGCCATGAGCAGACTGCCGCCAGCGGCTCGACCTTCGAGTAGGACTTCGATCCGAACCCGCCGCCGACGAACGGGGTGACGACCCGAACTCGGGCCAGGGGCAGGTCGAAGATGTCGGCGACGTCGCGGCGCGTCGTGTACGTGTGCTGGCCGCTCGTCCAGATGGTCACCTCGTCGCCGCGGTGGTCGGCGATCGCGGTGTACGGCTCCATCGCGTAGGCGAAGGCCATCGGGTAGTAGTACTCGCCTTCGATGACGGTCGTCGCTCGGGCAAAGGCGGCCTCGACGTCGCCCCATGCGACGACGTCGTCGGTCAACCGGTTCGTGCCGGGTTTCCGGCCGGCGAGGTTGACGTGGCCGGGTGCGTGGCCGACTTCGTACGGCTCCTCGTGGATGAGGGGCGCATCCGGGCGGAGTGCCTGTTCGGGCGTCATCAGCGGCTCAAGCTCGTCGTAGGTCACCTCGACGAGATCGGCCGCGCGCTGAGCAGCGGGCTCGTCCTCGGCGACGACCACGACGACCGGCTCGCCGGCGTAGACGACCTTGTCCATCGCCAGGATCGCGTTGTCGCGCACGGCGTGGCCGAAGAGATGACGGCGGAGCGTCAGCAGGTCCGACGCGACGATCACGTCGATCACGCCTGGAGCCGCCCGTGCCGCGGCCGTGTCCATCGACAGGATCCGGCCATGGGCCACCGGGCTCCGGAGGATCTTGGCGTGGGCCATCCGGGGCAGGTGCAGGTCGGCCGCGAAAGCGGCCCGGCCGGAGACCTTCGCCGGGCCGTCCGTCCGGGGTACGGAGTGGTTGACGACGCTGAATTCGGGGTCCGGCGTGTGGGCCTGACCGGCCCGCCAGCGGGCGACCGTTTCGGCGAGCGGCCGTCGACGCCGGCCCGTCCCGATCTCCGGTTGCCCTCCGCCGAGGAGCTCCCGGACGAGGCGGCCGAGGTGGACGGCGATGAGTTGGCGCTTGTAGTCGACGCTGCCGTCGGCGTCGTCGAGAAGCTGGGCCGCGTTGGCAAGGGCCTCGGCCGCGGCCGCTGTGCGCTCGCTCGCCCCGTCGACGGGGCCGGCCAGGAGCGCTTCGGCGACGGCGCTCCGAAGGGGCGTCGGGCTGGCCGCCCCGACGGCGACCCGGGCGGCCGCGATCGTGGTCCCCGCCTCGTCGAGGTCGAGGCGGACCGCGACGCCGAGCATCGGACGGTGCTCCAGTTGCTGGACCCTGCGGTAGCCGACGAGCTGCCGCGGGCCGAGGCGGGGGATGACGACCGAGGTCAGGATCTCCCCGCGTTCGAGGGCGGCCTCATACGGCCCGGCGGTGAAGTCGGCGATCGGTCGCTCGCGTAGGCTCGTGGCCGCGGCCGCGTCGAGGGCAAGGAGGAGGGTCGCCGGGTCCGAGTGCGGCTCGGCGAAGCAGAGGTTGCCGCCGAGCGTCCCGGTCGCCCGGACACGCGGGTTGGCGATCCGGCCCTCGAGCCGGGCGAGGGTCGGAAACGCCGAGCGGACGACCGCCGAACGGGCGACGTCGCGGTGGGTCGCGAGGGCCCCGATCTCGATCCGGTCGGCGCCGCCGGTGATCGCGGTCAGGCCGGGGATCGTCTTGAGGTCGACGAGGAGGTCGTAGGTAAGGGCACCCTGCTTCATCGCCAGGAGCAGCTCCGACCCGCCGGCGTAGAACGTCGCGGCCTCGTCGCCGACGACACGCTCGGTCGCCTCTTCGAGGCTCGTCGGCTGGACGATCCGGAACGGGTTCGCGTAGCGCGGCATGGCTTAGCCTCTCGCTCGGAGGATCGAGGCGACGATCGGCAGGTAGCCGGTGCAGCGACAGAGGTTGCCGCTCATGTACTCGACGAGGTCCTCGCTGTCGGCCTCGGACTCGAAGTCCGTGCTGAGCCAGGCCTGGGCGGCCATGAGCATGCCCGGGGTACAGAAGCCGCACTGGAAGCCGTTCTCGGCCACGAACGCCTCCTGGAGCGGGCCGAGGGCGTCCCGGGTCCCCGCCAGGCCCTCGACCGTGAGGACTTCGCGGCCGCGGGCCTCGTAGGTCAGGAACGTGCAGGCGCTTCGCGGAAGGCCGTCGACGAGGACCGTGCATGCTCCGCAGGCCTGAACGTCGCACGAGACCTTCGTGCCGGTCAGGCGGAGACGGTTCCGGAGGGTCGAGGCGAGCGCCTCGGACGGCTCGATGTCCACGGTCGTCGGGACGCCGTTGAGGGTCATCTCAACGCGGATCCGGTCGGGCTCGGGGTCAGCCACGGGGCTCCTCCAGGCGGGCGGCGATCGTGGCGATGAACAGGTCGAAGACCTGGTCGCCGCGGCGGCGCATCGGGACCGCCCCGAGGGCGGCCAGTCGGCCGAGGACCTCGACGTCGCTGGTGACCTCGAGTCGGGACCCGCTGTCGGCCGGTCCCGGCGAGACCGTCGCCCGGACGTCGCCGCGGACCCGGGCCGCCCCGCCCCGGTCCTCGCCGGACACGTGGGCAACCATCGTCCGGGCCGCCGCGTCCTGCTCGACTGCGATCGCGAGCGCCACCTGGACGCCGAACGGCCCGAGCCGCTCCACGAGGAGGGTCGAGTAGCGGCCGGGCTCGCCGGTCGACCGGAAGTCGCGGACGTTCGGCAGGCAGGCGGCGACCCGCTCCGGGTCGTTGACGAGATCCCAGAGCTCGTCGACGGAGGCCGCGAGCGTCACCGACTTCTCGATTGCGAGGAGCATCAGGCTCGCACCGCAGGCGCTGTCGCCGGTGTCACCGGGGCGCCCGTCCCGGGCTCGGCGGTCACGACCCCGTCCTCGGCGACAACGCGGCCGCGAAGGATCGTCATCACGGGCAGACCGGTCACGGCGCGGCCCTCGAGGTTCGTCCAGCCGGCCTTCGAGTAGGCGCCCTCGGCGGTGATGACGGCCTGTCGCTCGAGGTCGACGACGACCAGGTCCGCGTCCGAGCCAGGGGCGATTGCGCCTTTCCGCGGATAGAGGTCGACGAGCCTGGCCGGCGCCACCGAGCACAGCTCGACGACACGCTCGAGGTCGATCCGACGGGCTGCGACCTCGGTGAGGAAGAGCGACAGGTAGTGCTGGAGCGAGGGGCTGCCGCCAGGCGCCGCGTACATGTCGGTCCAGCCCCGCTCCTTCTCCTGCCGAGTGTGCGGTGCGTGGTCGCTCCCGACGACGTCGATCGTGCCGTCGAGGGTCGCCTGCCAGAGGGCGGCTGCGTGGTGCTCGGGCACCCACATGTGGAGGGCATACGGCCCGAGCCGCTCGATGTTCGGCCACGAGTTGGCGACGAACAGCGAGTGCGGGTTCACCTCGGCGGTCACCGCTCGCCCGCCGGCCTTGGCCGCGCGGATGAGCTCGAGCCCGCCGATCGTCATCAGGTGGAGGACATGGAGACGGACGCCGGTCGCCCGTTGGAGCTCGAGCATCGTCGAGATCCCGGCGTCCCAGACGATCCCCTCGCCCATCCGCCCGGCCCGGGCGTAGGAGCGGAAGTCGCGCCCCCACGCGGCGATCGCCCGCTCGACGAACAGCCCGTAGATCGCCTGGTCCCAAGCGTGGACGAACAGTGGCCGACCGGTCCGGGCGACCTCCTCGCAGATCCGGAACAGCGTCGCGTGGTCGTCGACGGCGATCCCCGGCATGTGGGGATAGCTCCGCCCGACGTCGGACATCATGAAGACCTTGAATGCCGTCGCGCCAGCCTCGGCCAGTGCCGCGATGTTCTCGGGGACCGTCGCCGCGGTATTGTGGCCGAAGTCGACGACGGCCTTCGCGGCCATGTTCGCCAGGTGGGCCCGGAGCGTCGCCGGATCGGTCGTCGGCGGCTGGACGTTGGGCATGTCGAGGACGGTCGTGACCCCGCCGGCCGCGGCTGCCATCGTGCCGCTCGTCACGTCCTCCTTGTGGGTGAAGCCCGGGTCCCGGAGGTGGACGTGGGTGTCGACGAGCCCGGGGATGACGACCTGGTCGGTCGCATCCACGTGGCGCTCCGCGGCGGGCTTCCCATCGGGCGAGACGATCGCCGTCACGCGGCCGTCGTCGATGACGATCGCGCCGTCGCGCCAGCCGTCGGGCGTATGGATACGGCGGGATCGGACCGTGAGCTGAGTCATCCGGCCGCTGCCCGCTCGAATGCGACCTCGCCACCCACGACCGTCATCCGGACGACCGCCTCGGTCAGCGCCTCGGCGTCGGACGTGAGGGGGTTCCGGTCGAGGACGACGAAATCGGCGAGCTTGCCCAGCTCGAGGCTCCCGAGGCGATCCTCGGCGCCGCTGACGAACGCCGCATTGCGGGTGTAGAGCTCGAGGGCCTCACTCGCGCTCAGGGCCTCGTTTGCCCCGAGGACGTGGCCGTCGTCGGTGCGGCGCAGCTGGGCGTCCCGCATCGCGACAAGCGGCGAGGCGCCGACCACCGGTGCGTCCGAGGAGCCGGCCACGAGCACGCCCTCGCGAAGGAGGCTGCCGAACGGGTAGAGGCGACCGGCGCGGGCCGTCCCGAACGCCTCGAGATAGCCGTCGCCGAGGGCCGACAGGAAGGCCGGCTGGCTGGCGACGTGGATCCCGAGCCGTGCCGCGGTCCGGCGGAGGTCCGAAGTGAAGCAGCCGCCGTGCTCGATCCGGTGGCGGCGTGGGTTGCCGGGCTCGACGACCCGCTCGAACGCGGCGAGCGTCGTCCGAATTCCCCGCTCGCCCTGGGCGTGGACAGCGACCTGGAAGCCCGCCCCGTCGCACTCGCGGACCACCGCGACCAACTCGTCGGGCTCGTACCACAACAGCCCGGTCCCACCCGGT